>CAYJOG010000037.1:0-12449 GCA_964371695.1 uncultured bacterium | reverse complement strand
CTTGAGCGAGCTGTCAAAAACAGATTCGCCAATGAGGCGTTTGGGGGCCTTGTAGCCATAGGTGGCGTCGCGGGGCACCTCCACCGCCTGAAGCTCTGGCGTGAGGTAGTGGTTGGTGTGATAAAGCACGTCGTCCACCGGTTCACGCACCATCACGCGGCTGGGAGACATTTCCAGCGCCACCATGTCGCCGCTGGGGTCGGCCACCGTGAGCAGCGCCGCGCTGGCGCGGGGGCTGCGCTGAAAAAGCGCCACGGCCTCGCGGGTGGTTTTGCAGGTTTCCAGGGCCTCCTGGCACAGCAGGGTGATGGGCACCAAGCTGTGTCCCTCTTCGTCGGCGCTGCCATAGTTATAAAGAATGGTCAGCCCCGCCTCGTTCATGCCGTCGTGGTTTCCCGCAATCACCGCTGCGCCAAAATCCAGCGACACCATGCGGCCTTCTGGTTCGCTGCGGCGAAAGATATAGCTGGGCGCAAACTCCACCGGATAATCAAAGTTTTTGGCCAGCAGGGGTTTGCCCGTGGCGCTGCGTTTGCCTCGCACACCCAGGGCGCTGCACCCTTGCAGATAATCAATCTTGCTGAAGAGAATCTCGGCCATCTGAAAAATGGCCATTTCACCCACGTCTGCCTCTGCGCCCACCGCGATGCCCTTGAGGCGATCCAGATGCTGAGGCACATAGCTGGTCATGTGCGGAAAAAGCTCCCGTTCCATTTTTATCCGGGCCAGCTTGAAAAACAGGCCAGCGGGCAAAAACCAGGGCTTGTGCGACAAAATGGCCTCGTGCCGGTGCGTCAGGTCAATGCACCAATGCACCACCTGTTTCAGTTGCCGCCCCTGTTCACGCCCCATTTCAAAATGGTCGCCCTTGAAGGTGTAGCAGGCATTCAGCGCCCGGTTTTCGCCGCGCAGCTGTTCGTTGCCGATGGTGGTGGTGTTGAACATGGGTGAACTCCCTGGGCGCGGAGAGAGGGCCGCGCCTTGGCCGGATTTGACCCGTTATGATAACGCGCCCGACAGGCCGGGCCAATGGTCAACACCCAGCGCCTGCCGGATCCTGATATGATGCGCGGCATGAATATGGATGAAATCCTTCTGGACGATCCTGTTGCCGATGCACAGGGTGAAGACGAAACCTTTGTGGACACCTATCAGCCCCCGGAGCCGCTGGACAAGCTCCGCGAGCAGATGCATGACATCCCTGAAAAGGTAAAGCACTACCAGTTGCGTATCCGCATGTTGAGTGAGCAGTTGCACATCCTCAGCGCCAACTATCAGGCCGGTGCCGGCAAGATTTTCAGCGTGCTGGCGCGGGAGTTGGAAACGCTCACCCACCGCCTGCACGACACCCGCGACAACACCGGCTCTGAAGGTGCGGTGCTGCGGATAGACGACGGCTTCCGGGAACTGACCGACTTTCTGACACTGTGCCAGAATGGCGAAGTGGACCCCACCAGTGAGGAAACCCAGCAGAAAATCGCCGAGTTACAGGAAAACCTGCGTTATGTGCTGCACGAGACCAGTCAGTTGCTCAGCCAGTTCAACATGGTGCGCATCGGCATCAAGATGCAGGCGGTGCGCGTGGGGGTGGGGGCTTTTCTGGATTTTGGCGAAACTTTGGAACAGCTTTATACCGGCCAGCTTCGTCCGTGGCTGGAGAACCTCAAGTCGCTGCGCCTGAAACTGGACCGCCATATTTACAGGCTTCAGTTTCACGGCATGGGGGTGTGATTCAATCCCTCGCCAGCCAGGGCGCGTCGCCCGGCACGGGGGCCACAAAACCATCCACCCGCACCAGCCCTTCCATAATCCATGGCCGCAATGCCTCGGCGTGGTTCAGTTCATCCATCAGGGTTTCAAGGGAATAATCGGGGTGTTCCGGGTCGGCGATGGCCACGAATAAAAAGGGGTCTTCAAGCGTGATTCGGTGGCTGAATCCGTGGCCGCCCAGGGCGATCTGCACACAAATGGCCGCTTCATCCAGAGCTTCTTCCACCACCCGATGCGCCGCCCGGCTCACCACAAAACCCTGGGGCAGCAGGGCGGCCTCTGGCGCGCCGGTGATGGTGAGGTTGTTGAACTTGTCAGTGGCGTCGTAATAGGCAATGCGGGCCGGGTGAAACTCCCGTGGTCGGCGCATGTTGGTGTGGGCCAGGTGGCCGTGATAGGGCACTCCTGCCAGGGCGCAAAGCTCCTCAATACGGCGTTTGGCGTGCTGGTCGGCAGAAATGCCTGGATACGCCACCGCAAGGCTTTCCTTGTTTTTCTGGAAATATAGTCCCGCCGCGCCGCAGCCGTCGTGGCTGGTGGCCCCGCCGGTTTTTTTCAGCAGTTCAAGGGCGGCGTCTTCATCCAGCAACACACCAGAGCCAGCCACGTGTACGCCCCCCGGCGCGCCTTCATCGATGCAGCGCACGACATGGTCGTCGTCGTGAAAATAACTCAGCAGCCATTCGGGGTGTTCCGCCACGTGGGCGGCGGCCCCTTTTTCATATAAGGCGCGCATGAGGTCTTCGGTGTAAATGAAAAACAGATCCTTCTGGTTTTCGAGCTGTTCGTAATAACCCATGGGGCAAGTATTTTATCGCACAAATCCAATCCCTCGCTTGGGTCTTTCTGGCAGGGTATTGAGAAAGTCCCTCCTGAACTTTCTCAACCCATTTTGCTCAAGCAAGGCTCTCGCAAAATGGCGCTTTTGCAGGGGTTTCAAAACCCCTGCAAGCGGCAAAATCCATCCATGGATTTTCATGGTGTTTGTCAACACCATGCCAATTCATAAAATGGCCCGATGTTTGAAAGCCTGAGTCAGAAGTTAAGCGGCGTGTTCAAGCGCCTGGGGCGCGGCGGGCGCATCACCGAGGAATCCCTGGCCGAGGTGTTGCGGGAGATTCGCATCGCCCTTCTGGACGCCGATGTCAACGTCAAAGTGGTGAAGGGGTTTGTGGAGCGCGTGCGGGAAACCGCCGTGGGGCAGGAAGTGCTCCGATCCCTCACGCCCGACCAGATGTTCGTGAAAATCATTCACGACGAACTGGTGCGGGTGCTGGGTGAGCAGCACGCCCCCCTGAAGGTGGCCACCGGCGGGCCGAGCATCTACATGCTGGTGGGGTTGCAGGGCAGCGGCAAAACCACCACGGCGGGCAAACTGGCCACCCAGCTCAAAAAAATGGGCCGCCAGCCCGCCCTGGTGGCGCTGGACGTGTACCGCCCCGCCGCCGTGGACCAGCTCAAGCGGGTGGCCGAGCAGGCGGGCGTCACCTGCCTGGCCTATGGCACCGAGATGAAGCCTGTGGACATTTTGCCCCTCGCCCTGAAAGAGGCGAAGGAAAAAGGATTGAGCGCCCTGGTGCTGGACACCGCCGGGCGGCTTCAGATCGATGAACTGCTGATGGAGGAACTGGCCGCCCTCAAGGCTCTGGCCAGCCCCACGGAAATATTGCTGGTGGTAGACGCCATGATGGGCCAGCAGGCCGTGGAAGTGGCTGCCAGCTTTAACCAGCGCCTGGACCTCACCGGCGTGATCCTCTCAAAAATGGAAGGCGACACCCGTGGCGGAGCGGCGCTTTCCATCGCCGAGATGGTGTCGCGGCCCATCAAGTTTGTGGGGGTGGGCGAAAAACTCGACCAGTTGGAGCCGTTTTATCCCGAACGCGTGGCCGGGCGGATTCTGGGCATGGGCGACGTGGTGAGTCTGGTGGAGCGGGTGCAGGAGGAACTGGACGAGGAATCGGTCCAGAAAATGCAGGACCGCACCCTGGCCAGCGACTTCAACCTGGAGGACTTTCTGGATCAGATGCGCCAGATGCGCAAGCTGGGGCCGGTGGAAAACCTGCTCAAGATGATTCCCGGCGTGGAGCGCCTGATGCAGGGCGGCATCCCCCAGATTCAGGAAAAAGACCTCAAGCGCACCGAGGCGATCATTCTGAGCATGACCCCCAAAGAGCGCCGCAACCCGGACATGCTCAACGCCTCACGCCGCCTGCGCATTGCCAAGGGCAGCGGCACACAGGTGCAGGACATCAACCTGCTGCTCAAACAGTTCAAGGACAGCAAACGGTTTATTCAACAGTTTGCAGGCAAAGCCAAGCCCGCCATCAGCACCAAAGAGCAGCAAAAACTGAAAAAAAAGAAGCGCAAAAAGGGAAAATAACCTCTCTTGCAGGTTGTTGAGAAAGTCCCTCCTGGCCTTTCTCAACCCGTTTTGCTCAGGCAAAGCCATCGCAAAACGGCGCTTTTATTGGGGTTTTTCAAACCCTAATAAGCGAAAAATCCATCCATGGATTTTTCAGGGTGTTTATCAACACCCTGCTTGACCTGCTGCCCTGCCCGTGGTTCAATACTTGGCCTTTAAGGAGCGACGAACTATGGCGACAAAAATCAGACTCACCCGCATGGGCAGCAAAAAACGCCCCCACTACCGACTGGTGGTGGCGGACAGCCGCGCCAAACGCGACGGTGATTTCATCGAAATCCTGGGCGGTTACGATCCCCGCCGTGTGGAAGAAACCCTGAAAGTGGACCTGGAACGGGCCAAATACTGGGTGGGGCAGGGAGCCGAGGCCACCGAAACCGCCCGGCGCATCCTGCGCGGCAAAGGCGTATTCGGATAGTTCCGGCCCTTCCTTTTTTCCTGGCCGAAGGACCGGGGTATAATCATCATTGAATCCATGTTGAAAGAATTAATCAGTGACATCCTTCGGGAACTGGTGGTGGATAAAGACGCCGTTCAGGTTGAAGAAATTGAGGGGGACAAAACCCTTCTTTTTCAGGTGACCGTGGGCGACGAGGACAAGGGCCGTGTCATTGGCCGTAAGGGCCGCACCATCAACTCCATCCGCGCCATCGCTGCTGCGGTGGCCAAGCGCGATGGCCGCCGCGCCCACGTGGAACTGGTGGAAGAAGGCGGCGGTGAGAACGGCAATTACGCTGCTTTTGACGGCCCCCTGGGCGACTGAGCTTTTTCGGCGGGGCCAGTGGAAAATGCCGGGGCGTCATGTCACAGCAGCCTGATTCCAGTCCCGCGCTGCGCGCCGTGGCTGTTGTAACCGGCGCCCATGGCCTGAGGGGCGGCCTGCGGCTGAAACCTTTCAGCGAGCATCCCCCTGCGTGGTGGTTGTCACTGAAAGAAGTGTGGCTGAAAACAGGCGAGGCCGCACAATGCCTGACCGTGGACAGTTGGCAGGCCACGGGCAAACATCTCACGGTGCGGCTGGTGGGTCTGAATAAACGCGAACAGGCCGAGGTGGCCAAGGGGGCTTTGATTCTGGTGGTCGAAGAAGCCCTGCCGCCCCTGGGAGCGGGAGAGTGTTATCTGGACGACTGGTATGAAACGTTGCTGGACACGGTGCTGAAAAACCAGTCTGGCGAGCAACTGGGCAAGGCGCTGGGCCTGCTGGAAAACCCCGCCCATCCCATACTGGAAGTGGAAAAGGAAAACGGTGAAAAGGTGCTGGTGCCTGTGGTGGAGCCTTGTTTCGTCAGCCGTTTTCCACAAGGCGGCGTGCTGCTGGTGGCCGACGAGGAATGGTTTCATGCGCTTTAACGTGCTCACGCTGTTTCCGGGGCTGGTGGCTCCTTATTTGTCAGACAGCATTCTGGGGCGGGCGGTGGAACAGGAACGACTGCGTGTGAATGTGGTGAACTTCCGCGACTTTGCCACCGACCGCCACCACACGGTGGATGACGTGCCCTATGGCGGCGGCGAGGGCATGGTGCTCAAGGCAGAGCCGCTGGCGGCGGCCCTGCGCTCGCTTTCGCCGGTTTATCCGGTGATTCTCATGTCGCCGGGGGGCACGCCGTTTACGCAGGAAATCGCCGAAGACCTGAGCCGGTGTGAGGGGCTTACCCTGGTGTGCGGAAGATACGAAGGGTTTGACCAGCGGTTTGTGGAGACGATGGTGGACCGGGAGTTGAGCCTTGGCCCCTATGTGTTGAGCGGCGGAGAACTGGCGGCGCTGGCGGTGATAGAGACCGTGGCGCGACTGCTGCCCGGTGTGGTGGGCAATCCGCTTTCGGTTTCGCGGGACACCTTCAGCAGCGGCGCACTCAAGTTTCCCCAATACACGCGCCCCCGTGAGTGGGAGGGTCACGAAGTGCCCCCGGTGTTGCTGGAAGGCCATCACAAACTCATCGAACAATGGCGGCAAGAGGAGTCCGAAAAACGCTCCAGCGCGCCCCGCGCCTGGGCGACTCTGGGGGATGGTTGATGTTGAGCATCACACGCATCACCGGCGACATCACGTCCCTGGCTGCGGACGCCATTGTGAACGCAGCCAATTCCTCTCTGCTGGGCGGTGGGGGCGTGGATGGGGCCATCCACCGCAAGGCAGGGCCAGCGTTGCTGAAAGCCTGCCAGGAAATCCGGTACACCCTTTTTCCCGATGGCCTGGCCACCGGCGAAGCGGTCATCACGCCGGGTTTCAACCTGCCCGCCCGATATGTCATCCACACCGTTGGCCCCGTGTGGCGGGGCGGCGACCAGGGCGAACCCCGCCTGCTGGCCAATGCCTATCGCCACAGCCTGATGGTGGCGGCGGCGCACCAGCTTGAGTCCGTGGCTTTCCCCGCCATCAGCACCGGTGTTTATGGTTATCCCAAAGACTTGGCAGACGAAGTGGCCACCCGCACGGTCAATGAATTTCTGGCCACGCAGGGGTACCTGTTCACACAAATCCTGTTTGTCACGTTTGGCTGATTTTTACGGCCGTTGGATGGCAAAAGTGAGGGGACACGCTCCTTCAAATTCAGGTTCCCCGGCGGGATGCAGGCGAATGAGACAGGGTTCCTCACCCCATTCCCGCGCACGCGCCAGCACAATCCATTCCGTGCGCTGGGGCAACAACCGCCACTCACTGCAATGGGCAAGACCCGCCGGAAAAGTCCTGATTCCCAAAGCCTTTTGCAGGTCACCTGCTGAGGGTGCGAAATGGCCCTGACGCTGAAAGTGGACCTCCTGAAGCAGACGCACGCCCTTCAGGGCATTGGCGCATTCCAGCCCCGGTGCGAGGGGCCTCGCCGGAAGCGGTGCGAGTATCCAGAACAGCGCGGCGGTCATGGACCAGAACATGGCCAAATCCTGTTTATTGACCGGCTTCCAGCGCCTGTTTGAGCAACACCGGAAAACCCGACACGTCCTGTTCAGAAAGAGGTTTACCCACCTGTCCCCGCCACCCCGCCTCACCCATGGCAAAGGGGCCAAGGCCAGCCTCGCCGGGTTTTTTTGGCAAGAGATGCAGATGAAAATGTTTCACCGCGTCACCCACCGCCAGCAGGTAATACTTCTCGGCCCCCACCAGCGGCAAGGCGGCGCTGGCCACACGGTGGGCCAGCGCAAACAGGTCGCTGGCTTCCTCTGCCTCCAGGCCGGTGAACCCCTCCCGGTATGCCTTGGGAAAAACCACCAGATGCCCCGGCTTGATGGATTCCTTCGGGTCAAATGCGGCATGGCAATGAGCTGAGGAGGCCACAATGAGCGCCGGGTCCAGTTTCAGGAAATGATCGTGGGGTGGTTGGGGAGACATGAAGTCCATTGCAGTAGGTTACCTGTAGCCCCGGCGTCTCGCCGGGAGATTGAAAACCGCCGAAGGCGGCACAAAACAGATGTTTTTTAGGGAAATAAAGCAAAAAAGCTGCGAAGTGCGCGCCTCCGGCGCGGTTGATACTCCCGGCAGTTCGAGCGGAGTCTTTCTGGGTGCCCATTGGGGCACCCAGCCGCGAGAAGGCGATAGCACGCCGGGGCTACGTGAAAAATCCCATGTAATTTCAGTATTTTCTCCATAAGGAAGACGACACCAGACAAGTGTTCGTCCCCAATCGGAGGGGGCCTCACGCCGTGTGTTGTTCGCTTTCGGGGGCTGCCTCCTGGGGGGGCGGCGCGCACAACACCTTGTTGCGCCCAGCCTGTTTGGCGGCATAAAGCGCGCCATCCGCCGCCGCCAGCCACTGCTCCAGAGACTGATGGGGTTCCCGCGGGGCCACGCCAAAACTGGCGGTGACATAAAAGGTTTCGCCCTGATCGTTGACGAAGGGGATTTCCGAGAGTTTCTCCCGCAGGCGCTCGGCCATCACGCGGGCGGTTTCGCCGGGTGTGCTGGGCAACACGGCGACAAATTCCTCGCCGCCAAAACGGCTCACGATGTCGGTGCCCCGCAATTCGCGCAGCAACAGCGCCCCCACTTCTTTCAGCACCATGTCGCCCACCGCGTGGCCGTGGCTGTCGTTCACCCGTTTGAAGTGGTCTACATCGGCCATGCACAGCGCCAGCGGTGTGCCGGTGCGCTGACCCAGGCGCATTTCCCGCTGGGTCACTTCGTCAAAAGCGCGGCGGTTGAGCAGGCCGGTGAGCGCGTCGGTGCGGGATTCGGCCAGCAGGCGCGCGCGCAGCAGGGTGCTTTCCAGGGCGGTGGCGGTGAGCACAGCCAAGTGGGCAAGCATCTGGCGTTCGTGGGGCGGGGGCTTGGCCCCCTTCAGCCAGCCCAGGGCATAAAAGCCCCGCAGGTCGGTGTCCTGTGCCAGAAAGGGCTCAATCAGCACCAGCCGGTGGGGCAAAAGGCACAGGGGCAGACCGGCGGCGGCGGGGTCGGTGTGGGCCTGACGGGTGAGGGGTTTTTCCAGCAGCGAGCGCAGGGGGGAGTCTTCGGAAAGGGCCTGATCCCTGATTTCACCCCCCTGGGCGCTCAGCTTCCAGCCCTGAAAAACAATGTCCTTCTGGGTGATGTCGGGATAACGGATGAAAAGATAAACCTCGTCGGCAGACAAAAAATGTCCCGCCGTGCGCACAAGCCGCCGCCCCACCTCGCTGGGGGCCTTTTTGCCGATCAGGCTGTCCAACTGGTCCAGCAATACGCGGTACATGCCCTGCACGTCCTGGGCCAGACGCAGGGATTCCCGGTAGCCGTTCATCTGCGATTTCATGGCCTCCAGGCCGGTGAGTTCCTCCAGCTTTTTGCCACGTTCCTGTTTGCCGCTCACACCCACCAGCAGGGTGCGGCGAAACGGAACCAGCATCAGAAGCGGCAGGCTGAGAGCGGTTTCGGCCAGCAGATGCGACAGCAGCGGCTCTCCCGGAGAAAACCACCAGCCGCTGAACGTGGCCAGGGCCACCGCCGCAAAAAATACACCGGGCAACAGTTGGGGCAACAAAAACACGGTCCAGCCCACCCCCACCCACAGGGGCAGCCGCCAGGCCAGGGGGTCCATGCCCGCCAGCAGTCCCATCACGCAGGCCAGCCACAGCGCCGTGGCGGGCGCAAGCCGCCGGGCCATCTCTGGCAGGCCCAACGCCAGCGCGCCATAGGCGGTACACAAACCCACCAGCAGTCCCAACCCATGCCACGACACCATGGGCAAAAGCCCCAGGCCGTGCAGCACCAGCGGATAAAGGGCGCTGAGGCCCAGCGTGGCCCCCAACAACAACAAGATCTGTTTTTGCAAAGAGGCCGAAAAAAGCACTTCGGCCCGCCGCCTTGCCCAGCGGGTGAGTCGCCGCCCCAGAGACGAACGCCTGGGAGCGCCGCGCCGGGGTGTGACCGCCTTGGGGGACAGGGGGGTCACGTCATGTCCTGGCCTGCTGCAATTGCACAAGGGTTTTCAGTTCCCGCATGAACTCGCCCAGGTCCTTGAACTCGCGGTAAACCGAGGCAAAACGCACATAACCCACCTGATCCAGGTCGTACAACGTCTCCAGCACCGCCTCGCCAATGTCGCTCACGGGAATCTCACGCCTTCCGCTGCGGCGGAACTTCTGCTCAATCTGCATGGCGGCGTTTTCGATGCACTCGGTGGAAACGGAGCGTTTTTCGAGGGCGCGGGTCATGCCCTGAATGATTTTTGTTTTGTCGAAAGGCTCGCGGCTCAGGTTTTTTTTGAGCACCGTCAGTTTGTCGGACTCCACCGTTTCAATCGAGGTGAACCGCGCCCCGCAGGCGGGGTTCAGGCATTCCCGGCGTCGGCGGATGCCCCCGCCCCCCGGAATGGTGCGGGTGTCCATCACCTTCAGGTCGTCGTGGCCGCAAAAAGGACAGAGCATGTCAGAACGTACTTTCCGCCTGGCTCAGGTTATGTGACCTGTTTTTCAGAAAAAACCCAAGATGTGGGCATTTTTGGCACATCGCACAGTAAGTGTAGACACACAACAAGATTGGCGGCTCCCGTGGCCAGAGGCCAGGGATGGCCGTTTCCGCCGCCGGGCCAGAGTGGTCGGCGATCATCCAAAGGGCTGCGGTTGGTCAAAAAAGCATCGTGCGTAAACGGATAGCAGCGGTGGGCTGGCCCGTGCGGCGTTGTTTGCAAGGTTTCACGGATGAAACCGGCAAACCAGAAAATATAAGCAGGGCTGGTTTCCTCTGCCGGTTACCCCACACGGTTCCTCGTCTATATTCCAGACAATAGAAGCGTATATTTGGGCATTGACATGGGCCGCGATAGGCTTTTGCCGTGCGTGTCCTGCTGCTCAATCCCCCGTTTCCCAAGCCGGTTTTAAGGGATTATTTCTGCGGCACCACCAGCAAGGGAGGCTACTTCTGGCCGCCCATTGACCTCATTGTCCAGAGCGGTTTTTTGCACGAGGCGGGGTGTGGGGTGTCTCTGGTTGACGCCGCCGCCAGGGGTTTGAGCGAAAAAGCCGCCCTGCACGAAATCGCCCAGGCCCGGCCTGACGTGATTTATGCCCTCACGGCCACACCCGGATTTCATCAGGATATGGCTTTTTTACAGGTGGCCAAAAACCTCTCCGGCGCGAAACTGGTGGTGGGGGGCGAACCCGCCATGGCTTGGGACGCGACCGCGTTTGAGCAATTTGACCACGTGGACGCTGTGCTGGGAGATTTCACCAGTCCTGATTTGGCGAAATGGCTCACGGGTGAAGCGCACGGTGGCGCGCTGGTGGCCAAAGGGCAGGGGACGGCTACCCCCGCCGTGCGGCGCACTGGCGGCGTGCGTTTTCCCCTGCCGCGCCATGACCTGTTTTTGACGCAACCCTATCGCCATCCTTTTTTGGGGCGGGGGGCCATGGGCACGCTGCTCATGGCCTATGGCTGCCCCCATCACTGCGCCTATTGCAACTCCGGTTTTCACAGCCTGGGGTTTGCCCGACGCACCCTTGAGGACGTTCTGGAAGAGTCTGACCAACTGCGCCACGCCGGGGCAAAGCGGCTGTATATGAAGGACATGAGTTTTGGTGCAGACCCGCACTTCGCAGACGCGCTGCTGCGGGGCTGGCTCAAACGGGGTGTGCGCTGGCCCTGGGCCGCCTGGGTGCGACTGGATTCTTTTGAAATGGACCTGCTGGCCAAGATGAAAGAAACCGGCTGCCGGGGGATTCAAGTGGGGCTGGAGGCGGTGGATGTGGGCGACCTGAAAGAGGTTCACCGCCCCCAGAACCGGGACACCATGGACCAGCGGGTGAAACAGGCCGCCGCCCTGGGGCTGAAGGTGGGGGGGCATTTTGTGTTGGGGCTGCCGGGCCAGACGGCGGTCAGCATGGAAGAAACCGTGGTCTGGGCCTTGTCTCTGCCCCTGACCTATGCCTCTTTTAATGTCTACACCCCCCGCCACAACACGGGGGCCGAGGTGGGGGAGGCGGCCTCTCGCGACGCCAGCCGGGGCGGGGCAGGGGCAGATCCCGCTGCCGTCCGCCTGCAACAACACGCCGTGCGGCGGTTTTATGGCCGCCCGGCCGTGGCGGTGAAAACCGCCGGTCTGTGGCTGAGGCAGGCGGGATTGTTGTGACTGTTTTTTGGCGGCGGGCTTGATGTAGAATGAAAAAAACCTCTGAGGTGTCCCATGCGTGTGTTCAAATGCCTTTTGCTGTGTTGTGCGATGACGATGTTGTTTTCGGCCAGCGCCAAGGCGATTCCCAGCGGCACCTATGACTATCACCCGCTGCATCACAGCAAAAACCGTCTGCAACCCGCCGAGGTTTACAAATACCTCATGGAATACGTGGGGTTTCTGGACCGCGTGGAGCGCACGCTGGAACTGATTGAGGGCAACCTGCTGCGTCAGGCGTCGTTCAACCAGCTCGACAGCCGCCAGCGCATTGAGGTGCTGCAAAACCTGCGGGAACTGCTGGCCGAGACCACCACCACCCGCAAGCTGCTGCTGGAACTGAACGTGAGCGACCACGACCATTACGATCTGGCCACGGCCCAGGCCATTCACGAGCGATTCATCACGGCCCGCACCGGCCTGGACCGCATGATCTTGGCGTGGCTGGCCAAAGACCTGGACTATCAGTATCAGGAGTTCGTGAAACTGCGCAGCGAGCAGGAAGGTTTTGAGCGGGGCTGGTTTGCCCACATGGTGGCCACCTATGCCTATGTAGACCGCCTGCTGCTGGAAAACCGGATTGATATCCGGCAGTAAAAAGGACGCGTCTGAAGAACCGCCGCGCTGGCGTCATTCCCGCGAAAGCGGGAATCCAGTAAGGACAAAAAGCAAAAACCAGTTCT
>CAYJOG010000036.1:0-12639 GCA_964371695.1 uncultured bacterium | reverse complement strand
GTGGGAGCGTGTGCGTCTGTTGCCCGAACTGCCCGATCTGGCCCGTTATTTTTATGAATCTCCCAGCAAGGAAAACCTGGACCAGAAGGCCCAAAAGGAACTGGAGAAGGACGGGGCCGGGGCGATTTTGCAAGCCTTGCGCGGGGTGTTGGAAAATCTGGACCTGAACGATGAACAGACGGTGGAGCAGGCCCTACGGGACATGGTGGAGAAGTCGGGTGAAAAACCCAAGCGGGTGTTCCAGTTGCTGCGGGTAGCGGTGACAGGACGGCTGGAAAGCCCACCCCTGTTTCTCACCCTGCGCTTGGTGGGCAGGCAGGCAGTGCTGGACAGGATTGCAACAGCCGGGTCGTGGGTGTGAGCGCCTGGTCGCCACTCGTGGCCCAGTTGGGGCGTTCGTCGCTGTCGGTGTGTCTGGGTTTGTGTGTGGTGGGGCTGTGCTTGACGGCGCTTTCTCTGGTCCGCCGGGATACGGGCCTGGGGAGGCTCAGCGTGACGGTGGCCCTGTTGTGCGCTTTTTGCCTCACCCTGTCCATGGGGGCACTGGAGTCGGCTTTTTTTGCGAGGGATTTCAGCCTGCGTTATGTGTTCGATCATTCCAACTCAGCCCTGCCGCCGTTTTATACCGCCGCCGCGCTGTGGGGCGGCCACGAAGGTTCGCTCCTGTTGTGGGCGTGGCTGCTGAGTGTGTTTGCGGCGCTCAGCACCTGGCTCAACCGGCGGCGGCACGCGGCGGAGATCGCTCTGGTGGTGGGCATTCAGTTGGGGCTGCTGGCGTTTTTCATGGGGCTTCTGATTTTTTTCTCCAATCCGTTTGACCCGATCTTTCCGGGCGATGGCGCGGTGGGGCTGAACCAGATGGCGGTGCGAGACATGGCGGTGGGGCTTAAAAATCTGGCCAACGTGTTTGTCTCAGAGGGCAGCAACCTCAACCCGTTGTTGCAGGACCCCGGCATGGTCATTCACCCCCCCATGCTTTACCTGGGTTATGTGGGGTTCACGGTGCCGTTTTCTTTTGCCATGGCGGGGTTGCTGAGTGGGCGTATGGACGGGTTGTGGTTGTTCACCGTGCGCCGCTGGGCGCTGCTGGCGTGGTTGTTTCTCACCACGGGCATCACCCTGGGGGCTTTCTGGGCCTATCGCGAGCTGGGCTGGGGCGGCTGGTGGGGGTGGGACCCTGTGGAGAACGCCAGCTTTTTGCCCTGGCTGCTGGGCACGGCTTTTCTGCACAGCATGATGGTGCAGCAAAAGCGCCGCACGTTTCAGATGTGGACGCTGGGGCTGTGCATCCTGACCTATGGCGGCTGCCTGTTCGGCACCTTTTTGGTACGCAGCGGCGTACTCACCAGCGTACATTCCTTTGCGGCGGACCCGCAGCGGGGAGTTTATCTGCTGGGGTTCCTCACGGTGGTCATGGCGCTGAGTTTTTTGTTGCTCAACCTCAAGAGCGCCGCCCTGCGCGACACCGCCACGGAGCTGGAAAACGCCCTGAGTCGTGAAGGGGCGATTCTGTTCAACAACATGCTCATGGTGGTGGCCACGGCGGCGGTGTTTGGCGGCACCATCTATCCGCTGGTGTTGGAGTCCATCAACCCCAATCTCAAAATCAGCGTGGGGCCGCCTTATTTCAACAAGGTGTTGGGGCCGCTTTTTGCGGGGCTGCTGGTGTTGATGGGCGCGGGGCCGCTGCTGCCCTGGCGGCGCATGACGGCTGGTTATTTCCGCCGCAACTTTTTTTGGCCGCTGCTGGTTGGGGTGGTGGGTGTGGTGGTGGCCGTGGTGGGTTTGGGCCCCTCGCCGGGCGGCGCGCTGGCCGGGTTTGCCATCGCTTTTTGCCTGGGTGGGGTGGGTCAGGAGTTTGTGTGGGCGGCGCGGCAAAAAGGCCGCTTGTCGGTGGCGGTGCTGAACCGTCGCACGGGCGCCAACCGGCGAAAATACGGCGGTCTCATCATTCACCTGGGCATTCTGTTTTATGCCCTGGCCATCGTGGCCAGTGTGTCGCTCAAGACCGAGGCGGATTATCACCTGCGCTCCGGCGACCATTTTTTCACCCACGGTTATCACGTGGTGTTCAAGGGGTTGAAACCCGTGAAGGGCCCCAATTACACCGCCACCCAGGCCACGCTGGACGTTTATCGCCACGGCGCGCCCTTTGCCCGGCTGATTCCGCAGAAACGCGAATATGGCGAAGGCCTGATGCCCACCACCGAAGCCAGCATTGTGTCCACGTTGCGCGAAGACCTTTATTCCGTGCTGGCCGAGGTGGACGAAGACGGCCGGGGGGCGGTGGTGGTGATTCTGGGGGCGCTGCTCAGTCTGGCCCACCGTGAAAAACCACCCGTGGATCCCTTGGTGGTGAAGGCATGATGCACAAGGAGGAAAGGCCATGAAATGGGCGTTGCGCGGTGCTGCGGGTCTGCTGGTGGCGGGCTTGCTTTATGTGTTCATCTGGGGCATGAGCGGAGGCCGCGACCCCCGCGCCGTGCCCAGCCCCCTGTTGTGCAAACCCGCACCGGCTTTTTCGGGCAAGGGACTTTCCGACGCCAGAGCCACCCTGCGCCCCAGGGCCAGGGGTTACAAACTGGTGAACTTCTGGGCCAGTTGGTGCGCCACCTGCAAGGTGGAACATCCCCATCTCCTGCGGCTTTCCACCCAACCGCCGGTCAAGGATTTTCAAATGGTGGGGGTGTTGTTTCAGGACAAACCGGCTGACGCCCTGCGCATCGAAAAACAGGAAGGCAAGGTGTCTCCCACGCTGGTGGATGAAGACGCCCTGGTGTCGCTGAAATATGGCGTGGTGGGCACGCCAGAAAGTTTTTTGATTAACCCCAAAGGTCTGGTGATCCGCAAATACACCGGGCCGCTCACTTATCCGTCGGTGGCCATGGACATCAACCTGGACAAACAGGGGGCCATGTGCCATACCAATTCTAAACCGAGATAGTGTTAAACCATGTGCAGTGTGGGCTGTCAGCCCAAGAGGAAAAAACGAAAGAGAGGAAAAGAATTGGTATGAATTCATGGATGAATTCGACTCAAACGCCGAGGCCCGGAAAGGGCCGCAGGCGTTTGCGGCGCAAGCTGGCTTTGCCTGCGCAGCGCCGGGCCGCAGCTATTCACGACGAATGGCAAGGCCAATTAAAAGATTCCAATTCTGTTTTTTTTGAATTGGAATCTGTGTTGTCAGGTGGGCCGGTGAGGTTTTGGCTCGCCATGGTTTTGATGTTGTCGATGCTGTGGGGCGGTCTGGCGTTTGCGGCCAAAAATCCGGCCTTGAGCAACCATCAGGATGAACGCGCCCGGCGGCTGGAATATGGCCTGCGCTGCGTGATGTGCCAGAGCGAGTCCATCGCCGACAGCCAGTCGCAGGTGGCCAAGGCCATGCGCAGGCAGGTGCGGCGCATGGTGGCAGAGGGCAAAACAGACGCAGAAATCAAACGGTTTTTTGTAGCCAGTTATGGCGAGTTTGTGTTGATGGAGCCTGAAAACAAACCCACCAACTGGCCCCTGTGGTTTGGTCCGCTGGTGATGTTGCTGGGCGGGGCGGGTCTGGTGCTCAGCCAGTTCCGCAAAAAACAAAGGCTGGCGGTGGCGGCAGTGGTGGCCCAATCCCCGGAAAGCACCCCGCCGCCCGTGGACGGCCCTCTTCAGAAACAGATGGACGAAGCCCGCCGCCTTCTGGAGGAAAAACCATGACCCTCTGGTGGAGCGTGACACTGGCGCTGGTGTGTTTTGCCGGGGGCGTGTTGTTGTGGTCTCTGGGGGGGGCTTCCTCACCGGCCCCAGACAAAACAGGGCCGGGTGAGGAGACCAACTTGCCCCCCGACGTGCTCAGCACCATTCAGGAACTGCAACTGGACCACGCCACGGGCAAGCTGAATGACGAGGAGTTCGCCCAGGCGCGGGAGGCTGTGCTGAAGGAACTGCCCCAGCGGTTGGTAGAGCCGGAGACTGAAGCGGCCGCAGCCGAAAAAAGTGGTGTTGGTTCTCGCCCGGTGATGGGGCTGCTTTTGGTGTGCGCCCTGGTGAGTCTGGGGGCGGCCCGGATGCAGCAGGCCCGGTTTGACCGTGAGCAGAAAACCGCCCGCCGGGAACTTTCTCAGGTACTGAAAGAAATGCAGCAGCAGGCCGCTCAGGAGCGCGCCGGTGTGCCCCCCCAGGTGCGGGCCATGGTGGACCGCCTGAAGAATCGTCTGAAAAAAGAACCCGGCGACTTGCAGGGCCAATTGCTGCTGGGGCGATCCCTGCTGGAACTGGGCGACGCGGTGGGGGCCAAAGACGCCTACATGGCCGCCTCACGTCTGGACTCCGAAAACCCCGAGGCTTTTTGGGGTCTGGGCATGGTGCTGCTTGCGAGTGGCGAAAAAGAAGCCGCCGCCGTGGCGCTGGACGCGGCCCTGGCGCGGGACGGTGATTTTGAGCAGGCGCTCTATCTGCGGGCGCGCCTGTTTGCCGATGAAGAAAAACAACCACAAAAGGCAGCGGCGCTTTTGCGTCATTTAAGTACAATCATGTCGAAAAGGCTCAAGACCAACCCCCAGGACAACCTGCTGCAAAAACAGGTCGCCGAAATTCAGTCACTCATCAAGGCCCTCGAAAAACAGGCCAAAACCAGATCACAGGAGTATTGATGTCCATGCAAAACCGTCGCTTTTCAGGTGTTTTTCTCCTGGCCGCTTTTGTGGCCGTGGCTTCGACAGCTTTTTATACAGGCTGCAAACGGGGCGGGGGCGAGGCAAAACTGGTGCCTGTTGCTGACCCCGCAGTGGTGGCGGCCTTCAAAACCCCCCCGGCCCGCACACCCGAAGACAACGAGAAAATCCGCGTGGCCTGGGGCAAGTTCCAGTCCGCCCAGGTCAAACACAACTTTTTGCTGTCCCTGAGCTGGACCGGCTCCACCATTCCCATGATGGAAGACCTGGCCAAGGAACTGGAAGGGCCGCTGTTCACCGACATCCGCACACGGGCCTATCAGTTGGAGGCCCACAGCCTGATGCAGGAAGACAAAAAAGCCGAGGCCATCGAGCTGTACAACAAAACAGCCCAGGAAACCGCCGACCCCAACCAGCGTTACAACATCATGCAGAACATCGCCAATCTTTATGGCCTGATGGGCAAGACCGACGAGCAGATTTCGGTGTTCCTGCAGATGATGGACGAAGTGGAACTGCCCGCCTTCAAGGGGGCGGTGGTGAACCAGTTGGTGAGCCTTTATGCCCAGGAGAAACGATTCGACGAAGCGATGGACCTGTTTGACAAGGTGGTGGCCCAGCCCGACCTGTTGAGCCAGCCCATCACGCTGAACCTGCTCAACCGTTTGATCCCCAGCCTCACCCAGGTGGGCCGCGAAGACGACGCCCTGAAAGTGGTGAGCACGCTCGAAGAAAAAGTCGCGGCCTATAACAAGGACATGGAAGCCAAAAAGCAGCCCATCATCGACCTGAACACCAACCCCCAATACCAGCAGGCGCTGATGTATGAAATGCGCATTCACCGCCAGCGGGGCGACATGGCCAAGGCGACAGAAAAGGTGCTGCCCCTGCTGGACAAAACACAAAACCAGCTTGGGTTTGTCACCGAGCTGATGCAGGTGGCCCAGGCCCAGGCCGCCAAAAAAGACTACGCGGGTGCGCTGAAACTGATTGAACGCCTGCGGGAACTGAACACCGACCCGCTCACCCAGGGCAAGCTGCTGTTCGCCCAGGCGGACCTGGAGTTCCAGAACGGCCAGAAAACCGATGGGGCCAAGCACCTGCGCGAGGTGGTGGCCATGCTCAAGGACGACCCCTATAAACAGGGCGGCGTGCGGTTTTATCTGGCGCTCAAGCTGAAGGAAGACGGCGACAAAAAAGGCGCAGTAAAGGTGCTGCAGGGGCTGGTGAACCCACCCAACCCGTTCACTTCGGTGGCGCAGGAAGAAATCCGCGCCATGGGCGAGACCCCTTCGCCGGTGGTCATGCCCGCGCCCGTCACCACGCCCACCCGGCCCCCGGCTCCCCCTGCGCGGGGCGGCAAGCCCCAGGGTGGCATTTTGCCTGACTGATTTATTTGGCTTTCAGGCTGTTTCAGAGACACCATTTCGCCGATAAAACCCCCCATGCTGCTCACCGTCGTCATTCCCGTGTTCAACGAGCACAAAACCATCCTGGAGGTGATTCAGGCGGTGCTGGACACGCCGTTTGACAAAGAGGTGGTGGTTGTGGACGACGGCTCCACCGACGGCACGCGAGAGGCCCTGGCCACCGTGACGGACCCCCGCGTGAAGGTGCTGCTGCACGAAAAAAATCAGGGCAAGGGGGCCGCCCTGCGCACGGCGTTCAAAGAGGCCAAAGGCGAGCTGGTGCTGATTCAGGACGCCGACCTGGAATATCACCCCAGCGATTTTGAAGTGCTGCTGCGCCCCATGCTGCTGGGGCGGGCCGACGTGGTGTATGGCAGCCGGTTCAAAGGCAGTGGCCGGGCCTTCATGTTTCTGCATTACGTGGCCAACAAGTCGCTCACGCTGCTCACCAACATTCTTTACAACTCCATCCTCAGCGACATGGAAACGGGTTACAAAGTGTTCCGCCGCGAGTTTCTGCAAAGCATTGACATCAAGTCCAACCGCTTCAATTTCGAGCCGGAAATCACGGCCAAGGTGCTCAAGCGGGGGGCGCGCCTGGTGGAGGTGCCCATTCAGTATTACGGACGGGGTTATGAAGAAGGCAAAAAAATCGGCATCAAAGACGCTTTCGAGGCGCTCTGGGCGCTGATCAAATACCGGTTTGTGGATTGAGGGATGGCGAGGCGTTAGTCCATTTTTCAAAAGTTTTTGCACGGTTTTGTGCCGTGTCCGGTCTGTTAAACAAACAACAGAACATCTTCTGCGCTCACTCCCCGCCCTGCGGACGGCCCTCTGTCCAACCGGGAAAAGATGGCCTTTCTTTGCCCTCTCCCTGAGGGAGAGGGCAGCCGAAGGTTGAGCCAAGGCGAAACCTTCGGCGGGTGAGGGGGAAAGGTTGGACCCCAAAAACGCTAGAGCGTTTTCGGAAATGGTAGATCAAAAAGCGGGGCGGTCCTTCACCTCTCCCCTTGAGGGAGAGGTCGGATGGCTTGGCCCCAAAAGGCCAAGCCATCCGGGTGAGGGGTTTAGCCCATTTTTCGTAAGTTTATACACTCCGACATCGTTCCCTCTCCCCTTTATGGGGAGAGGGCGGCGCGTAGCGCCGGGTGAGGGGTCAAATATGAGAAAAAACCAAAAAACAGTGGTTTTTTGCTCTTGAATAAACCCCTCACCCGGACATCGGCCTCACATACGTTCGGCCTTGTCCCGCCCTCTCCCTCAGGGAGAGGGCATCAGGCTTATGCAAAATGAACTACCGCTCCACGGTCAACAAACGTGAGCCCGCACGGCCGTAGACGTGGGGCAGGTACATGGGGCTGATCTGGGCTTCGCTCACCTGCAGGCGGCCCGCAGACAGGGCCAGGGCGGGTAGCGTATAGGTGCTCACGCCCTTGGGCAGTTCCCGTAGCACAATGGCCAGTTTGTCGTCGTAAAAACCGGTGTGTTCAATGCTCCAGGGCGAGAGCCGCTGATTGGCCCGCTGGCCTTCCTGGCCTTTGCTGCGGTAACAGTCGCACCAGGAGTCATATTCTTCCGGCCCGGACTGCGCTTCTCCCTGTTCGCTGGTGGCCAGACTCAGGTCAATGGGTTCCACGCCAGAGGGCAGGGGGATTTCAAGCAGCACCTGATGGCGCAGTTCCGGCGAGGCCATGAGCAGTTGAATGTCCACTTTCTCCCCTGCGCGCAGGCCCTTTTGTGTATTGCGGGCCACATATTCCACGTCCAGCACCATGCCGCTTTCTTCGGCGGCGGAAAGGTGGAAACCGCGCTGAATGGTGTAGACCGCCGTGGCCAGCAAGGGTGTTTGGGCGGGGGTGTTCACCGTCATGTTCCAGGGCATGGGGCCGGTGGGGGCAAAGGTGACGGTTTTGGCCAGCGTAAACTTCTGGCCCTTCACGGGTGAAAGCGCCACGGGAATCGCCCCGGCGCGCACCGTGGCCTTGTTAAAGGCTTTCAACTGTTTGCGATTTTTGCGGGCGTAAAGTCCCAGGGCCGAAATGGCGCGAGCGCTTTCGTAGGTGGTGAGGTATTTCTGCTGCACGAGGTGATCCTGCAACGTGAGGGCCACGCGGTCGGTCAGCGGATCTTTGGGCCGCTGCGCCAAAAAGTGCTCCAGCAGGCTGGCATATTCACAGCCGCCGCAATAAAACGACCATCCGGCGGCGGCGTCCCACCGCAGTGCCTGGGCGCCCGCCGCGTTGCGGCCCTTGAGCAGCGGCATGTCCGCCACGGTTTGGTCAAACAACCGGCGCGCCAGGGCTGGTTGGGTGAGGCGCAGCAGGCCGATGAGGTCCAGGGTCTGGTAAATGGTGTAGTCCTTGCGGGCCTCTGCCGAGCTGGCCACGCCTGCATAGGCTTCTTCCATGGCCTGGTGGGGTTTTCCCCACAGCCGCACGGCGATGAGCGACAGCAGTTCTCCTTCTGGCCAGGGAGATTTGCTTGTTTTCTGCTTGTCCAGCCAGTTCCACAGGGCGCTCACCTGATCTTTGGGGTCCGGGCCGTGATAAAGCCCCTGGCGACGGGCGGAATAAAGCAGGTTGAGGGCGCGGGCGGTGTGATAGGGCGAGCCATTGGCCCCGCTAGGCCACAAGGCCCACAGGTTGTCGTCTTCAGCGGCGTAATCACTCAGGCGGTGCAGGTCTTTGTCGAACTGGCTGCGCTGTGTTTTGCTCAGCCAGGGGCCGAGCACTTTTTCCAGTTCGGTGAGGCCCAGATAGGCTTCCAGCTTGCTGGTGCGCTGCTCCAGGCAGTCATAGGGATAAGGGGCGAGAAATTGCGCCGCCCGCGAGAGGCTGCCCACCAGGGGCGGTGCGATGGTGACGGTGACGCGGCTACCCTCACGGTGGACATAAGCCGAGGGTTGCACACTCAGTTTGCCTTCTTTGCGGAACAACTGGCGGGCGGCCACCACCTTGGGTTCCAGGCCGGGGCGGATGGGCACGCTGATTTTCACGCCATCCTTGTTGTCCCCCACCGAGGCCAACAGCGTGAGTTCCAGTTTGTCGCCGGTGGGTTTGATCCAGGCCGACACACGGGTGGCGGTGTTACGGGCGAGTTCCACCGAAGAGGGCGGGTCTTCCAGCCACTGGCCGCCTTTCATGGTCCAGTCCAGCGATGCCCGCTGATGCTCGGCAGCGGTTTGCTGTACGGTAAAGGCGATGTCCAGCACGTCGCCGCGCCGGGCGAACTTGGGCAGCGCCGCCCGCACCATCAGCGGCAACTGGGTGCGCACGTTGGTTTTGCCCAGGCCGAACTGGTCTTTGCGGTTCAGCGCCACGGCCATCACCCGAAAGCTGGAGAGCGACTCCGGCAATTTGAACTGCACGCTGGCCGTGCCGTCTGGCCCCGTGCGCACGGCGGGGTTGAAATAGGCGCTGAGCCGGAAGTCGCTGCGCAGGTTGGCGGTGCCGGAGCCTTTGCCGTCGCCGCCAGGGTTGTGGCCTTTTTTGCCGTAATGCTCGCGGCCCACCACGTGCAGCAGGCTGGTGCTGGTGACCACGCCGTGGGGCTGGGGTCGGTAAAAAGTGGCCATGGGGTCGGCCACCTGAAAACCCGTGAGTTTGAGCACCGCTTCATCCACCACCATCACCGCCAACTGGCAGTCACAGGGTTTTCCCCGGTGGTCGGTGGTTTTCAGGTTCACGTTCAGCATGGCCCCCGGCTTGACGGCTGCGGGGTGAGACAGGGCCACCTTCAGACGGCGGCCTTCGGGGTTGACGCGCAGTTCGATCACGCCCATGCGAAAGGTGGGTTTGCCCAGGTCTTCGCCCGTGTTGCTGATTTTTTCGCCGGTGCGCCCCTGCACGGCAAACACCGACACATAAGCGCCGGGAACCATGTCCTGCGTGATGGGAATGCGGATGCGCGCCATGGGGCCTTTCAGGGTTTCCACACCGCGGCTGATCACCTTGTTGGTCTCCACCGTGATGAGGACTCTGGCGGTGGGGAAGGGGCTTTTGAAAAGGAGGCTGGCGGTCTGGCCGGGATGGTATTCCTTGTTGTCCGCCACCATGTCCACGCGGTTGTGTCGGGGGGCCGCCCAGGTCTGGTCGGTGTCTTTTCCAAACACATACACCCAGGCTGAAGACCGGTGCTGCTGACCTTTTTCGCCCACCTGGGCGATGACACGATATTCACCCGCTTGTGTGGGGCGCAGCTTGCAGGAGTCCGCCGTGGTGGTGCAACTGCCCGCCGGTGTCACATTTTCTTTGGAGACATATTCCACTTCGCCCCAGTCGCTGAGGGTTTTTACCAGGTCATAACTGACGCGCTCCAGGCGCACGGTGACCTTCTGGTTTTTCAGCCGTTTGCCCTGGGGGCTGACCACCTTGAGCTGGGGCAGGAGGGGGTCGCCCGCCTGCAAAAACCAGTCTTTCAGCCGCAGGCCCACATAGGCCGGGCCGGGATGCACGCGCACCACCCGCCGGGCGCTGACCCGCTGATAACTCTGGTCCTGACCGGTGGCCTCCAGGGTGTAATCCATGGGCAGGTCGGTGGGTTTTTCGGGTTTGGGTGTGAAGGTGAACGTGGCCTGACCCTGGCTGTTGGTGAGCAGGGTCTGGTGTACGAGTGTTTTGGACTGACCTTCGAGATAGGGGTCTTCCCACCAAGCCCAGGTGACATAGGAATAGTCCTCGCCATCGGGGTCAACAAACACGCCGGGCTGGCGGGTGAGTGAGGTTTCCACCGGGCCGTCACCCATGGGCGCGCCCGCCAGATAACGCACCGAGATGGCCGCCTTCACCGGTTTGTTCCAGGCGGCGTCGGTGGGGGCGTCCACCAGGGTTTCAAAGGCGATGGGGCGGAAGCTGGTGATGCGCACACCGGTGCTGGCCACCCACTTGTCGTCCGCCGTGGCTTCGATGGAAAGATAACCCTCCAGGTTTCCCGTGGCGGCGAACTGGCCGCTCACCAGACCAAAGGCATCGGTTTTGAGTTTTTGTGTGGCCAGACGCTCGCCATCGGGGCTGGTGATGCGTAGTTCCACGGGGAAACCGGCCCGGGTTTTCAGGTCGTTGCCGTGGCGCTGGCGCAGGATGAGGGCGTAGCGCACCGTTTCGCCGGGGCGGTACAGGTCGCGCTCCAGCACAAAATGCCCCTCGGCTTCACCTTCGGGCACACGCCAGTCGCTCAGGTTCCATTCATAAGACCGGATGCCTTCGGTCCAGTCCGCCTTGCTCACCAGCCGGTCCTGGCCTTTTTCGGCCACGACATAACGCACGTCTTCGTCGGTGTTGGGTTTAAGCGGCAGCCACGCCACGCCGTCTTTGCCTGTCTGGGCTTTGGTGATGGGTTCGCCCATTTGCCCCAGGGCCGACACCTTGGCCCCTGCCGCTGGTTGACCGTCTTTGAGGTGGGTGACCCAAACTGTCGCGCCGGTGGGTGAAAGCTTGGTGGTGATGGCCAGATTGCTGGACTGCAGAACGGTGGTGTCCTGATAGTTTTTGGGTTTGCTGTTCTGGTCGTCTTTTATCTCGCAGGCCCCCAGGGCGGGCGGGGCCTCGGCCTGAACCAGTTGGGCCTGCCCCGGCTGCCACGGGGGCAGCTCAAGCGGCTCGCGGGAAAACGCGTTCAGGGCAGCCGACGCCGGGGCGGCGTGGCGCTGATAGTTTTTGGGCCACTTTTCCTTTTCCCACCACGTGATGAGGTCTTCCACACTCAGGGGCGCGGCCCACAGGGTGATGGGGCCAAGGTTTTGCTGCATCAGCGCCACTGTGTCGCGCCAAGCCGGTTCCAGAATCATGTTGGGGGCGCGGAACCCCACGATGGGCAGGCCGTTGGGCACAGCAAAGGAAACAGAAATCGCCCCCGTCAGGGTTTCGCCCGTCTCGGCCCGCAGTCCCGGCGTCAGGGTGACTTTATAGGTTTGGCCCGCCGCAAAATTGAACAGGGCGTGGAACTCCTCGCGGGGTTTTTGCTCGGCGCGCACACCGCTGGATGGGGCGGGGGGATCCACTGTCAGGTGCGCCAGCAGTTCTTTTTCTGTCACCAGACGGGTTGCATAAATAGAAAACCCCGTTTCGCAATAACTGGTGTCCGGTGTTGAAAAAGTGAAGCCAAAAGGCTCAGGAGTGCTCACGCTTTGGGAATGGCCGCCCAACATGGGCAGGGGGCCTTCCAGGCCAAACTGGCCTTCCTGCACCACCAGATCAACCTTTGCTCCCATGGGCAGCGTGTCGGCGGGCGACATTTTGAGCACCAGCGCGCCGGTCCCATCGCTGCCTTCGCCCTTTTGGGCCACTTCCAGGTTTTTCACCGGCTTGCCGTCGATGCTCAGGAGCGGGCGCAGGGCTTCGGGGTTCACCGGCTGGTTGAAGCGCACAAAAAACGGCCCGTCGTTGGAAACTGGCGGGTCATAGTCTTCCGGGTCAACCAGGGGGCTGACGCGACCCCAGAAGTCCACCACCTTCAGGTGCTGTGTCTCAAAGGCATAGGGGCCAGAGGGCGCAAGGGTTTTTCCGCTGAGAGACTTGAGGGGGGGGGAAAGGGTGATTTCATAACGGGTGTTTTTGCGCAGGGGTTGCGCGGGGGTGAAC
>CAYJOG010000035.1:0-13078 GCA_964371695.1 uncultured bacterium | reverse complement strand
GTGTGTACCCACACGTCGCCTTCGGGGTGGTGGGGCGGCCCCTGTTCCACGCCCCGCATGGCGGCCACTTCGGGCAGCACGCCCTGCAGCAATCCCCACTCGTCCAGCAGTTCAAAAGCCCTGGCCGCGCCGCCGCCGCTGAAAAAATGGTTGATCTCCATGAACCACCGCTGGCCGCTCAAAGACAGATGCTTTTTTTCGGCGGCGAAATCTTTGGCCGCCTGCACCAGCGCCGGGTCTGCCTCAAATTCCAGGCGCGCCAAAAACCGCACCAGACGAATGGGCCGCACGTGGTCTTCACCCAGCCGCGCCACCGGCCCCACCATGTTGATGCGCCGGGCGCGCAGGTCTGCCAGACCGCCGCACAGGTCCACCACCTCGCCGCAATCCAGAGGCACATAAAGCGCGTTGAGGGTGAAGTCGCGCCGGGCGGTGTCTTCTTCGATGCCTGCAAACCGCACCCAGGCGGGGCGGCGGTGATCGTCATAGGGGCCGTCGGTGCGCTGCGCCGCCAGTTCCACAGTGGTTTCGTTCACCCGCAACGTGAACACGCCAAAGGGGGTGTCGCCGGTTATCCACTGGTCCAGGGCCTGGGTGATGCGCTCTGGCCGGGCGGGGGTGCTGAGGTCCAGCTCGCGGGGAGGATAACCGCACAACACGTCCCGCGCCGTGCCCCCGGCCAGCAACAGGGGCTGACCCAGGCGTTTTTCCAGCAACAGCAGGGCCGCCAGTGTGTCCGCCCCCAGGGCCGCCGATAATCTCTCCCGGGTTACCACCATGGCCTGATTGTAACGGCGGGGGCGTTCGTGCCTGCTACGGCAACTGCACCCACAGTTTTTGCAGGGTGAAACCGGCGTCTGGGCGGTTGGCCTGCATCTTGGCCAACTGGCACACATAGGGCAGGCCCACGCGGTTGTTGTTGATGGCCACGATGAGGTCGCCCTGTCCCCGCACATCAAAAAGGTTCTGCGTTGCTGACCACGTGACCGTGGCGGCAGAGGCGGAAAGATCCCACGTGTGATAGGGGGCCAGGCGCGGGTTGTGGTCGGTTTTCTGTTTGTCGAGATAGCCGTGGACGTGGCCGCGGCAGGCCTGTGTGGCGCTTGCTTCCCAGTTTTCGTTGGTGTCCGGGGGCTGGAACCAGCTTTTGACCCTGCCGGTGCGGCTCAGCAGGCCCCCCACCAGCAACAGCAGCGCCACCAGGGCGATGGCCATCAGATTTTTTGTGTTGCCGCCGCCGGTGTGCTGCGGCAGGGGCTGGCGGTGAAAGGTGTCCCAGTTGATGTTGCCCTTGGGTTGGCCCGCCGGGGTTGAACCCTCTGGCACGGGGGGCGCCACGGCGTTTTGAATCACTGCGGCGGCGTCAAAATGCTCTGCCCCCGTGGTTGGCGTCGGGTTCGCAGCGGGGGTCACGCCCGGCAATACCGCGCCGCAGCCGCCGCAGAACTTCTGCCCCGCTGCCCGCACGGCTTCGCCGCACTGGCCACAAAACCGGCTGGCTGCCCCGTCGCTCACAACCAGAACATTATGACAGGTGTTTTTTTATCTGGCCGGTGGGCCATTGCTGTCAGTTCATTTGTAGCCCCGGCGTGCTATCGCCTTCTCACGGCTGGGTGCCCCAATGGGCACCCAGAAAGACTCCGCTCGAACTGCCGGGAGAAAAAGAGCCACCGTCGGTGGCACAAAACAGAAGTTTTTTGGGGGGAAACGGAAAAACTGCAAGGTGCGCGCCTCTGGCGCGATGGATGCTCCCGGCGAGACGCCGGGGCTACGTTGAAAAACCCTCACAATCTCTCAGCTTTTTTCGCGAATCTGACAGCAATGGCCGGGGTGCGTGGCAAACCGGGCAAACCGGGATTATTTTTTCCGCCGGGTTTTTTCGCCGCTGCCTGCCTTCACCTTCACCCGCACGGTTTTTTCGGCGGGGCGTTTTTTGGTCTGTGCCACCGATTTGGTTTTCACGGCTTCAGGCAGTTGCAGGGGGTGGGTGTCGCGCACCGGGGTCAAGCGGCGTGGCCCGCGATAGGTGCCCACCAATCGGCTGCCGATGGTGCCGGGGCCAATGGCGCGGCCCATGTTGTAGGCGGACTGATCCAGCGGCTCGTCGGTTTTGGGCCGGGCCACTTCCATTTTCAGTTCGTCGTACATGGTGTCGGTGATGAGCTTGGTGAGTTTTTTGCCCAGCTCTTTGGTGGCCATGCTGGGGCTGCCCACATAACCCAGTTCTTCGTTGGTGATGCGCTGCCAGCCCATGAAGCCGTTGAGCACGCCCAGAATTCGTCCCACCATTTCAAATGGCGTGCCGTGGGTGCTGCGGATGAACGCCTCGCCCGCCTCGCCGGTGGGGGTGAAATCCACCATGGACACGTCGGGCAGGTTTTTGTGCAGGCCGTTCATGGCGTGGGGGAACAGGTGCAGGCCGATGCTCGCCTCCATGGCGCCGCCGTGGGCGTCGCGGTTGGCCTGTTCCTGGGAAAGGCCGCCTTCTTCCACCAGCATTTTGTGAATTTCTTCGGTGACGAACAGCCGCGCCCCCACCGAGCCGAGGCCGTAGTTGTAACGCACGCCGAAATCTTTGTGGATGCGCCGGATGGCGTCTTCGATGGCCACGTTGTGGCGGATGCCGCCGTGATAACCCATGAGGTACACATGCTCAAAACCGTGATAGGCCAGATTTTTGAGGTAGTAATACACCAGTTGCTCCAGAAACTCGGCGGGCAGCACCATGGTGCCGGGGTGCGCCAGCACGTCTGCGCCAAACCACAGGGGCGGCATCATCACCACTTCCCAGTCGGGGTGCTCCTTGGTCCAGCGTTTGGCCACGATGTCCAGAAACCCCTCGCTCTGCAGAATGTCCGCTCCCAGCGGAAAGTGGGGGCCGTGGGGTTCCATGGGGGCCACGGTGCCAAAGAAAATCGTTTTGTCGCGGGGGAACTGTTCCACCGTGGTGTTGTGAAGATGAATGAACTGATGCACTGCCATGACGCGCTCCTTTTCAGACCCCGTGTTGCGAGGGGGCGAGGGATGGGGATGGGTGTTTGCCGGTGAGGACCGATAAGGTACTCCGGCGGGTGATGCCGAACAAAAGATCATCAAAAACCGTCATTGAGACAAGGCTAAGGCGTAATGACTGACAAGTCAATCAAGTGCAAAAAAGACTTTCGTGTTCAGCTCTGGGCTTCGGCATTTCCGTTGAACTTCTCGGCCAGCATCTGATGAATCACCAGCAGGGCCTGATTCTGGGCCTCCAGAATTTCCAGAATCCGCTCGCTGTTTTCCTCCGATCGCACGTCCACCACAAAGTCGTTGTGAGCCTCAAGGCGGTCGCGGTCGGCCTTGCGGTTCTGGCTCATCATGATCACCGGGGCGGCATAAGCGGCCTGCATGCTCAGCATCAGGTTCATGAGAATGAAGGGGTACGGATCCCAGTGTTTCACCCAGGCGGTGACGTTCAGCGCCGCCCAGACCGTCAGCAGAATGGTCTGGGTAATCAGAAAACCCCAGGAGCCCACCTTGTCCGCCACCCAGTCTGCGGCCCTGTCTCCCACCGTGGCCCGTATCTCCAACAGGGCGTTGACATCTCTGGCGGCGGGTTCGTGGTGGCGGGTGAATGAGGGAAAGTGGATTTTGTGCATGTTGTGCTCCTGGGTCTTTTCGTTACGTCCTCACGTTATCAGTCTTGAGCGCCAACCCAGAACCCAGACTCCTGAAACCACCCCATTCCGGCCTCGTGGCCATGCCAGCCGCCCCCGCGCCTACAATGGCGGGCCATGGCCTCGTTGCTCAACACGCAGGGCCGCCCGCGGGTGGTGTTGATAGAGCCGCCCACCGTGATGAAACGCCACTTCGCCCCTAATCTGGGCCTGAGTTATCTGCACGCCCTGGGGCGGCAGAGCGAGGCCCATGTGTGGCGCAACACGCTCATCGGCAAAAACCGCCCCATGGACCTGTTGCTGGAAGAAGCCCGGCGGGCCGACGTGATCGGCCTGTATGTGAACGTGGGCAACTTTGGCACTGCCAAAGAGATGGGCCGTCTGCTGAAAGAAAAGCATCCCGAAAAAACCGTGCTCATGGGCGGGCCTTTCGCCACCGATTACGCCGCCCGTTTGGTGCGGGATGGCCACTGCGACGCCGTGGTGCGGGGCGAGGGCGAAGGGGCTTTTGCGGCCGTGCTGCGGGGCGAGGCGCAGGCCGCCATTCCTTCACTCACTTGGCGCGGCGAAAACGGCGAGGTGACTGAAAACCCCCAGGGGCCCTGGCTGGAAGACCTCGACAACCTGCCCTTTCCCTATTGGAACCCCGAGGACACCCGCAAGTATTACCTCAACAACGGCAGCCGCTCACCCCTGTCGGGCATCATGACCAGCCGGGGCTGTCCCTATGCCTGCATCAACTGCAACAAGAACATCCACGGTTACCGCTTTCGTGTGCGGTCCATTCAGAACACGCTGGCGGAAATCGAATATCTGCACCATGAATATGGCGTGCGGGAAATTTTTGTGTGGGACGATATTTTCAACTGGCACCTGCCGCGGGCCAAGGCGATATTGGAGGGCATCATTCGCCTGAATCTGCCCATCCGTTTTGCGCTGCCCAATTCGTTTCGCGGGGACAACACCGACGAAGAGTTTTTCGCCCTCATGAAAAGGGCGGGTTTTTATTGGTTGTGTCTGGCCATAGAAAGCGCCGATCAAGGCGTGCTGAACGGCACGCGAAAAAATCTGGATTTTGAAAAAATGCACCAAACGGTGTTGTGGGCCAAAAAATACGGCTTCAATCTCACGGCTTATTTCATGCTGGGCCTGCCTCACGACACCACCGCCACGGTGGAGAAAACCATCGCCTACGCCGCTTCGCTGGGCATTGATCAGGCCATGTTCTTCATCGCCACGCCCTTTGCGGGCACCGCCATGAACCGCGTGATCGAGTCGCAGGGGGGCCGGGTGACAGAGGATCTCTACGAAGAACAGGTGCATTTTGAAGGGGGCCGCCGCGCCTTTGAGCACCCCAACCTGAGCCGTGAAGAACTGGAGCGGCTCTATCGCCTGGCCAACCGGCGGTTTTATCTCAACCCCCGCACAGTGGGGCGTTTCATCAGCCGCCGCCTGCGCAGCCCCCGCGATGTTTATTATCTGGCCCGCAACGCCATGAGCCTGCTGGGCACCGGCCATTTGTGGTAGCCGCTGCAGGAAAAACGTCCCACTATTTCCCCGCCGCTTTTTTTCTCCGTGTCGTGGTTTTGGGGGCACCCTTGCCATGGTGCAGTTGCAGGTGCTGGCGCAGAAAACCGGCGGTGTGGCTTTTGGTGTGAGCCAGCAGGCCGTCGCGCTCTCCCTGATACACCACCTGTCCACCACCCGCGCCGCCTTCGGGGCCAAGGTCCACCAGCCAGTCCGCCTGTTTGATCACGTCCATGTTGTGCTCAATCACCACCACCGTGTTGCCTTGATCCACCAGCCGGTTCAACACCTCCAGCAGTTTGCGCACGTCTTCAAAATGCAGGCCCGTGGTGGGTTCATCCAGAATGTAGAGCGTGCGGCCCGTGGCCCGTTTGGAAAGCTCCAGCGCGAGCTTTACCCGCTGGGCTTCGCCGCCCGAAAGCGTGGTGGCGGGCTGGCCCAGGCGAATGTATCCCAGCCCCACGTCTTCGAGTGTTTTCAGGCGTTGTGTGATGGGCGGAATGTCCATGAAGTGGTCCAGCGCCTGCGACACGCTCATGCCCAGCACGTCGGCGATGGTTTTGTTTTTGTAGGTGACGGTGAGCGTCTCTTTGTTGAACCGCTTGCCGTGGCACACCTCGCAGGGAATGTACACGTCGGGCAAAAAGTGCATCTCGATTTTTTTCATGCCGTCGCCAGAGCAGCTTTCGCAGCGGCCGCCCTTGACGTTGAAGCTGAACCGCCCCGGCAACCAGCCGCGCATCTTGGCTTCTTTGGTCATGCTGAAAAGGTTGCGGATGTGGTCGAACACCTTGACATAGGTGGCCGGGTTGCTGCGGGGCGTGCGGCCGATGGGGCTTTGATCTACCAATATGAAACGATCGAGGTGGGCAATGCCCTTGAACGCCTTGCAGCCTCTGAGCGTGGCCCCCCGCTGCATTTTCAGCTCGCCCCCCACGGTGCGAAAGTAGCGGTGCAGGTTTTCAAAAAGCACGTCGTTGACCAGTGTGCTTTTGCCGCTGCCACTCACGCCGGTGACCACCGTGAGGGTGCCCAGGGGAAACCCCACGTCAATGTTTTTGAGGTTGTTGTGGCTGGCCCCCGCCACGGTGAGTTTTTCGCCGGTGCCAGGGCGTGCGGACTGGGGCAGGGGCACCATCAGGTCGCCCCGCATGTAACGCCCCGTCATGCTGGCATCGGTTTTTTCCACCTCGGCGGGCAGGCCCTGGGCCACCACTTCGCCGCCGTGCTCGCCCGCGCCGGGGCCAAGGTCAATCACCCAGTCGGCCCGGCGGATCATCTCTTCGTCGTGCTCCACCACCAACACGCTGTTGCCCGCGTTGCTCAGCTTCACCAGGGTGTCAATCAGGCGGGCGTTGTCGCGGGCGTGCAGGCCAATGCTGGGTTCGTCCAGCACATACAACACACCCGTGAGCGCACTGCCCAACTGGCTGGCGAGGCGTATGCGCTGGGTTTCACCGCCGCTCAAAGTGGCGCTTTTGCGGTTGAGGGTGAGGTAATCCAGGCCCACGTCCGCGAGAAACGTAAGGCGGCTTTGCACCTCCCGCAGAATGTCCCGCGAAATGCGCTGACGGCGTTCGTCAAAGCGCCCCGGCAGGGCGTTAAAAAACACCAGCAGGTCCTTCACCGCCATGGCGCACAGGGTGGCCATGTTCTCACCCCCCACCCGCACGGCCAGGTGCTGGGGCTTGAGCCGCCCGCCGCCGCAGGCCTGGCAGTCTTTTTCGGTGAGGTAAGGCTCCAGCTCTTCGCGCACGGCGTTGGAGTCCGTCTCTTTATACGCCTTGCTGAGCATGGGGATGACGCCGTGAAACGCCACCACCACCTGCCTGCGGCGGCCCATGGCGGTTTTGAACGCCACCGAGAGATGCCCGCCGTCTTCACCAAAAAGCAGACTCTGGCGTTTGGCTTTGGGAATGTCGGCCCAGGGGGTGTGCATGGAAATGCCCAGCGAAGCCGCCGCCCGTTTGAACATCACCTGGTAATAACTGTTGGCCCAACTGGAAAAAGGCGCGAAACATTTTTCGCCGATGGAAAGCTCCGGGTCGGGCACAATCAGGTCTTCGTCCACGGTCAGGTCCACGCCCAGGCCATCGCACACGCCGCAGGCTCCATAGGGGCTGTTGAAGCTGAAAAACCGCGGCTCCGGTTCTTCAAATCCGCTGGCGCCGCACTGGTGGCACACGCCGCCGCCCTCGGTGAGCAACTGTTCCAGACCCTTTTTGCCCGCCTCTGGCCCCCAGACCAGCACGCGGCCCTGTGTGAGACGCAGGGCGCTTTCAATGCTCTCGGCCAGCCGGGGGCGGTTTTCGGCGCTCACGTCCAGGCGGTCCACCACCAGATCAATGGTGTGAGCCTTGTAGCGGTCGAGCTTGATTTCTTCTTCCAGCCGTCGCACCTCGCCGTTGATGCGCGCCCGCACAAAACCCTGTGTGGCCCATTCCTTGAAGTTGGCCTCATAGGTGCCCTTGCGGCCCCGGATCATGGGGGCCAGCACCATGGCTTTTTGTCCGGCCAGATGCGTCATGGCCCAGTCCACCATCTCCTGCACGCTCATGCGCTGAATCAGCGCGTCGCACTGGTGGCAATGCTGCAGGCCGGTGTGGGCGAACAGCAGGCGCAGGTAGTCGTAGATCTCCGTGACGGTGCCCACCGTGCTGCGGGGGTTTTTGCTCACGGTTTTCTGGTCAATGCTGATGGCGGGGGAAAGACCGTCAATCTGGTCCACGTCGGGTTTTTCCATCAGCCCCAGAAACTGGCGGGCGTAGCTGGAGAGCGACTCCACATAACGCCGCTGGCCCTCGGCATAAATGGTGTCGAACGCCAGAGACGATTTGCCGCTGCCGCTCAAGCCCGTGATGACCACCATCTGGTCGCGGGGAATGGACACGGTGAGGTTTTTGAGGTTGTGTTCGCGTGCGCCTTTGACAACGATGTGGGTGTGCATGGTGAGGATTCCTTTTGCGGGAGGGAACCGCAGGGAGAGGCATTGTAGAGGCGTGCTGATGAAGTTGGCATGGAAGGGGAAAAATTGGGCGTCGGGGTCTTTTTTGCCAGGGCGCGGTTGAGGCGCAAATGGTTTTTCGTGGCTAAAATGCCCTCCCACGGAGGCCGCCACGGACTACTACCAGATCTGGTTCAACCTGAAAAACCCAGCCGGACAAAAAAGTTTTTTCCGCGAGGCCGGGGTGTATCTGGACGCCCTGACGCAGAAGGGCGTGATTCAGGCTTGGCAGGCTTACCGGCGTGCGCCCAAGGCCAACCCCAGCACCGAGGGAGACTTCAACATCACGCTGACGATTCTCGACCGCGACCAGTTCGGCGAGCAGTTCCGCCAGTCCGCGCTGGCGGACCCCGGCATCGAGATCATGCACAACGCCGTGGTGGCCCAGGTGGTGGACCCGCAACTGGCGCTGTTTCAGGATTTGTCGGACGTGTTGGGGATGGAAGAGGAATAACGCATTTTTGAAAATGGTAAAGCAAAAAACGGAGCGGTCCTTCACCTCTCCCCTTTATGGGGAGAGGGCGGATGGATTGGCATCTTTTTGGCCAATCCATTCGGGTGAGGGGTTTAAACAAAAAACAAAAACCCTGGTTGGTTTTTTTGCTTTTGACTAAACCCCTCACCCGGCCCTACGGGCCACCCTCTCCCCGTAAAGGGGAGAGGGAACGATGTCGCTTTTTCTTTTTCCAGCCGCCAACTCCCAATCGCCAGATTTCAGAACACCATCAGGTCGTCGTCCAGTACGTCTGCCAGCAGGTTCATGAGGTTGTGTAGCTTAAAGGCGCTGTCCAGCGTGTCAGCGTCCAGGCGCACGCGCTTTTCTTCTTTTTTGGCGGACAGTTTGTGGCGCTGGGCTTTTTTGGCCAGGCGGTCCATGAACTCGGTGGTGTTGAAAAACAACAGCATGAAGCTGTTGTTCTTTTTGCCCACCAGCCGGTCGCAGCCCACCCGCGCCAGCATCTGACGCGTGAGGCCCAACTGGAACAGCGCACGGGCTTCTTCGGGCAACTGGCCGAACTGGCTGCGGATTTCGTTGGACAGCGCCCGCAGTTCGCCGGGCGTGCTGGCCTCCAGCACCCGGCGATAAAGCGAGAGGCGCAGTTTTTCCTGATCGATGTAATGCGACGGCAGATAGGCCGGGTGGTCAAAATCCAGCAGCACCTCGCGGCGCGTGTTCACCTGCACCTCGCCCTTGATTTCGCTGAGGGATTCCTCCAGCAGGCGGCAATAAAGGTCAAAGCCCACGTTGGCCACCATGCCGTGCTGCTTGGTGCCCAGAAACACGCCCGCGCCGCGCAGTTCCAGGTCGCGCATCGCCAGTTCATAACCGCTGCCGAGCGCAGTGAAATCCAGCAGCGATTCCATGCGCCGTTTCGCTTCGTCAGACAGGCCCACCTGATCATAAAAGAAATAGGCAAAGGCCCGCATGTCGCTGCGGCCCACGCGGCCCCTGATCTGGTACATCTGCGACAGGCCCAGTCGTTCGCTGTCGTCCACCAGAATCGTGTTCACCGATTCGATGTCAATGCCGCTTTCGATGATGGTGGTACACAGCAGCAGGTCCACTTCGCGCTGCAAAAAACTCACCATCACTTTTTCCAACTCGGCGGGGGGCATCTGGCCGTGGGCCATGGTGATGCGCACAGTGGGCAGCAGTTCCTTGAGGTCGCGGTAAACAAGGCTCAGGTCTTCCACCCGGTTGTGCAGATAAAACACCTGGCCGCCACGCTCTATCTCTGCCAGCACCGCCTGGCGCACCATGCCCCGGTTGTAGGGTTCCAGAAATGTTTCCACCGGCACGCGGCCCTTGGGGGGCGTATAGATTTTGCTGAGCGAGAGTGTGCCCACCAGGGACATCTGCAACGTGCGGGGAATGGGCGTGGCGGTGAGGGTGAGTACGTCCAGATCGCTGCGCATGGCCTTGATGCGTTCTTTCTGTTTCACGCCAAAACGTTGTTCTTCGTCCACCACCAGCAGGCCCAGGTTTTTGAAGGCCACGTCGTCGGAAATGAGCCGGTGGGTGCCCACCGCCACGCGCACCGCGCCGCTCTTGATGCCCCGGATGCCCTCTTCGATTTCCTTGCTGGTTTTCAGCCGGTTGAAGAGTTCCACCTTCACGCCATAAGGCCCCAGGCGGCGGTGGAAAAGTTCGTAATGCTGACGCGACAACAGCGTGGTGGGGGCCAGCACCGACACCTGATAACCGTTGTCCAGCGCCATGGCGGCGGCCCGCAGGGCCACTTCGGTTTTGCCAAATCCCACGTCGCCGCAAATGATGCGGTCCATGGGTTTGACCCCCGCCATGTCTGACTTGATGGCGTCAATGGCCTGCGTCTGGTCATAGGTTTCTTCATAGGGAAAATCGGCGCTCACCCGCTGCAACAGCGGCGTGTGCAGCACTTCATAACGCCGTCCGGGGCTGGCGATGCGCGCGGCATAACGGGCGTAAAGCTCCTGGGCATAACCTTCCAGGCCTTTTTTGATCTTGCGTTTCAGGGCCTCCCATTTGGTGCTGTTGAGGCCCGAAATGGTGGGGACGTGGCCCCCCAGGTTGATGTAACGCCGCAGGCGCTGCATCTGCTGCACGGGCACATACACCTTGTCTGATCCGGCGTAATCCACCTGGATGTATTCGCTCTCCACCCCCAGCATGGCCATCACCTGACTGCCCGCAAAACGCCCCACGCCATATTGCTCATGCACCACCAGGTCACCCCGGTCCAGGTTGTCCAGGGCGGTGACGTCTTCGGTGCGGAAACTGAAACGGCTGGGGAACAGTTCGTGCTCGCTCAGCACCAGAAACTTGCCCGGCATGAAAAACCCGCGCGAAAGGGGTTTGTAGACCTGCGCCAGACGGTCTTCTTCTACCGAAAACCCCAGCGGCGTCACGTTGAACAACACGCTGTGGGGAAAGGGTTTGGCCAGGGCTTCCAGGGTTTCCTGGTCCACCGCCTCCAGAAAATGGGCGTGGCGCATGCCCTCTTCGGCGGCACAGTCGGTGGCGATGCGCAGGGTGTCGCGCTCGGCCAGCGTGGGGGCGTCGGCCCCGCGATAGGGGGCCTGCACCTGACCCCAGATTTCCCGCGTGCCCGCCAGATGTTTTTTGGCGTTGCCCCGCAGGGCCGGTTCGTCCAGCAGCCAGATTTCGTGGTCGGCCAGGTCTTCCAGCAGGCAGGTGCTGCCGCTGCGGTAGTGGGCAAAAAACGGGTGCGCCGGGCCTTCGCCCGCCTTGATGGCGAGAATCGCCTCGCCCAGAAAACCCATCACGCGCCTGGCGTCCAGCGTCACGGCCCCCTGGTTGAGGCTGTCCATGGTGGTGCTGATGTGTTCGTGCAGCGAGGAGAGGCCGTAGTCGTTAAAAGGAATGGCGGCCACTTCGCCCGCAGCGGGAATCTCCACCCGGTCCACCGTGCTCTCGCCCACCCGCACGGCCTCCACCATGTCGCCGTCAAACGAAACGGTGACGACGGGATAGGCGTAGGAATGCAGCCACAGGCGCTCGCCCACCAAGCGGAACTGGCCGATGAAGGGGTCGTGGTTTTCGGTGATGCGGACAAAGCCCATCTCCAGCAGTGTGCCCACCAGCGTGTTGTGGGGAAGGGTTTGCCCCGGGGTGATGTCCAGCGTCTGGCCCAGGTGGGGCAGTGGGCTTTTGAGCCGCAGGGCCGCCACCATGTCGGACACCACCACGGCGGGATTCTCAGGCGTGGCCGCCGCCAGCGCCCGGAACGCCTTGAGGCGGTCGGCGGCCATCAGGCGGCGCTCGCCTTCGTCCTGCCAGGGCGAGACGGGCCAGTCGTTCAGCAAAAACCGCTGGGCGTGGGGGGCCACGGTTTCCAGGTCTGAGAGCAGGTTTTTGAGCGTGAAATCGTCGGCGGCCAGAATCAGCAGCCGGGGAGACTGTTTCAGCGCTTCGCGGGCGGCAAAGGCCACGGCGCTGGTGACCAGATTGGGCTCCGGGCCACGCACCAGTTCAAGGCAGCGGGCGGCCACGTGGTCCATGATTTCATCGGCGCGGGTGCGCAGCAGGGTGGCGTTCATTCTTGTCCTTTCGGCTCCGGGGTGGTAACCCCTGCCACCGCCTGTGGATCGGCGGGTTTTTCTTTTTTCTTTTCGGTGGGGCTGGTGTTGAAGCGGCTCATGGCCAGTTGGGGCCCCTCGGTGGTCATCACCGTGAGGCAGTTCAGCGTGCGGGTGAGCAGGTCCTGCACGGCGGGCAGTTCCTGGGGCGAAAAACGCCCCAGCACATGATCGGTCAGTTCCTGGCCAGGGTGTTTTTTGCCTCCCACGCCCAGTCGCAGACGCCAGAAGTCCTGCGTGCCCGTCTGCTCGATGATGTGTTTGAGGCCGTTGTGTCCCCCGGCGCTGCCGCTCGGACGCATGCGCAGCGTGCCCAGGGGCAGGGCCACGTCGTCGCTCAACACGGCGGTTTGGGCAAGGGGAATCTTGTGAAACGCCATGGTGTCCGTGAGGGCGAAGCCCGACAGGTTCATGTAGGTGAGGGGTTTGAGCAGCACCACTTTATTGCCCGCTGCGTGCCAGATGGTCTCTTGCCCCCGGCCACGGGTGCGCCAAGTCAGGCCCTCGACCCGCGCCAGGGCATCCAGCGCCATGAAACCAATGTTGTGCCTTGTCTGCACATACTGCGGACCTGGATTTCCCAAACCCACCAATAACCTTATGGCGTCGCCATTCATGGAAAAAACCTGGGGCAAAAACGCTGTCCTGGCCAAGTGAGCCGCGGCGCGTAATGCCTGAGGCCTGAGCATAACACGCCTCAGGGCAAATGAAAGTTCATTTTTTGGGAAGCTGGAAGGTGGTAAAGGAAAAGATCCCCTCGTGGTTCATCAGATTTAATTCAAGGAGTAGGCGCGGTGTCGCTATCGCCTTTGCT
>CAYJOG010000034.1:4999-13169 GCA_964371695.1 uncultured bacterium | reverse complement strand
CAATAAATTGGTTTTTTTAGCCTTTTTTAACGGCCCGGCCGTTTGCGCGGTATGCACGGCGGGGGGGGGTTTGGGGAATGACGGCGGGAACAATGGGGCCTTTTCTTTTGCCAACCGCCGACCTCCGACTTCCAACCTCAGACCTTCAGCCACACCTTCCTGTTCTTCACCCCAGCGCCCGTTGGCGCAGGGCGTGATCCGCCAGCACCATCAGGGCCATGGCCTCTACCATCACGGGGGCGCGGGGCAGCACGCAGGGGTCGTGGCGGCCACCGGCGCTCAGGCGGGCCGATTCGCCGGTTTCGCTCACCGTCTCCTGCTCGTGGCGAATGGTGGCGGTGGGTTTGAACGCCACGCGAAAGTGAATGGTCTCGCCGTTGCTGATGCCCCCCTGCACGCCGCCGCTGTGGTTGGTGCGTGTGCGCACACGGCTGCCCTCCATAAAAAACGGGTCGTTGTGTTCGCTGCCCTTTTGGCGTGTGCCCGCAAAACCAGAGCCGATTTCAAACCCCTTGCTGGCGGGCAGGCTGAGCATGGCGCGGGCCAGGTCTGCCTCCAGCTTGTCAAACACCGGCTCGCCCAGGCCCGCAGGCGCCCCCCGCACCACGCAGCGCAGCACGCCCCCCAGGCTGGCGCCCGCCTTGCGGGCGGCCTCTATGGCGGCGGCCATTTCCTCAGCGGTGTCGGGGTGGGGGCAGCGGGTGGGGTGCGCCTCCACCTGTTCCAGCGTGATGGTTTCAAAATCCTGGGGCGGACACACAATGCCGCCGACTTCCTCCACCCAGGCCACGGCGCTCACGCCCAGGGGCGCGAGTATTTGGGCGGCGATGGCCCCGGCGGCCACGCGGCCAATGGTCTCCCGTGCGCTGGCCCGTCCGCCGCCCGCCCAGGCGCGGATGCCGTATTTGGCCTGATAGGTGTAATCGGCGTGGCTGGGGCGATAGAGGTGTTTGAAGTCGGCGTAGGCCTGGGATTTCTGGTCTTCATTGTCCACTTCGACATGAATGGGGGTGCCCAGCGTGTGGCCCTCGAACACGCCGCTGGTGAGGCGGCAGCGGTCGGCCTCCTGCCGCTGGGTCACCAGTTTTGACTGGCCGGGGCGGCGGCGGTCCAGCCAGGGCTGGATGTCGGCCTCGCTCAGGGCCAGACGGGGCGGGCAGCCGTCCACCACGCACCCCACCGAGCCACCGTGGGATTCTCCCCAGGTGCTCACGCGGAACAACGTGCCGAACACGGACGCCATGGCCGCAGTTTATCAGGCGGCAAAGGCGATGGGGGCGTCGCCTCTATTGCTGTCAGGTTTATTTGTAGCCCCGGCGTCCCGCCGGGAGCAAAAAAACGCCGAAGGCGTCGCAAAACAAGGTTTTTTCAGGGAGATACAAAAAGGAATCTAAATGGTGTGCGCCTTTGGCGCGGTTGACACTCCCGGCGGGACGCCGGGGCTACCTCAAAAAACCCCTGACAATCCGGGACGTTTCTCACAAACCTGACAGGAATGGGCGTCGCCTCTACTCCCGGAAGGTTAACGGCTATAGACGCCCACGTCGCCCCCACTGACGCACTCGTCAGGATGCTGCCGCCGTGTTATATACTCCCTGCCTCCGGGAGGACCTGTGCTCGAAATCATTGATCTGGTCAAAGAATATGAAGGCGGCATCCTGGCCGTGGACCATCTGAATCTCACCGTGCGACCGGGTGAGCTGTTCAGCATGTTGGGGGCCAACGGGGCGGGCAAAACCAGCACCGTCATGATGTGCCTGGGGTTCACCGAACCCACCAGCGGCAGCGTGCGGGTGTGCGGCGTGGACGTGGCCAAAGACCCGCTGGAGGCCAAAAAGCACATGGCCTATGTGAGTGAAAACGTCATGCTCTACGGCAACTTCAACGCCATCCAGAACGCCGAGTTTTTCAGCCGTCTGGCGGGCAAGAAACACAGCCGCGACCACATCAGCAACGTGCTCTATCGCACCGGCCTGGCCCAAGAGGCCCAGCTCCGGCGCGTCAAGACATTCTCCAAGGGCATGCGCCAGCGCGTGGGCATCGCCATCGCCATGCTCAAAGAGGCGGCGGTGATTCTCATGGACGAACCCACCAGCGGCCTGGACCCGGCGGGCGGCGACGAGTTCATCCGCCTGATGCTGGAACTGCGCGACGAAGGCAAGGCCATCATGATGGTGACCCACGACATCTTCCGCGTGAAGGACTGCTCCGACAACATCGGCATCATGGCCGCAGGCAACTTTGTCATACGCATGAGCCGCGAGGAGTTTCTCCACGCCGACCTCAACGAGCTTTACCTGCGCTACATCCATTCCGCCGTCACACACGGCAAAACGGTGTCCGCCAAGTCATGATCGGGTTCAAATCATGATCGGCGTCATCGCCATGAAGGAAGTGCGGAACAACTTTCTGGAGTTCCGTTTTCAGGTCACGGTGGCGTTGTTCCTGCTTTTGGTCATCAGCAGCACCGCCATGATGAGCCTGAACTACAAAAAACAGAACGACACCTATCAGGCGCTTTCCAAAACCCACTTGAGCAACGTGGAGAACATGACCAGCGGCGAGGAGTTCACCATCTTTGGCCTCACGCAGGAGGTGCCCCCCTCGCCGCTGAGCGTGCTGGCGATTGGCACCGAGCCGGATCGCACCCGCGCACTCACCTACAGCGAGCTGAGCGAGGTGATGGGCACCCAGGTGGGGGCCAACCGCTACAACAACCCGGTGTTCAGCCTTTTTCCGCCGCCGGATTTTGTGTATGTGGTGAACATCGTGCTGAGCCTGCTGGCGCTCTTGTTCGCCTTTGACGCCGTGAGCGGTGAAAAAGAAGACCAGACCCTGAAACTGATGATGACCAACCCGGTGAGCAAGGCCAATGTGCTGCTGGGCAAGTTCCTGGGGGGGCTGGTCTGTCTGGCGGGGCCGTTCACCGTGGCGTTTTTGCTGGCGGTGCTCACAGGGGCCATGATGAGCAGGGTCAATCTGTTCACGGGCGACCTGCCCGTGCGCCTGTTCATGCTCTATCTCACGGCGCTGCTTTACATCGCCGTGTTTTTCAGCATCGGTCTTTTGATCAGCACCAGCAGCGGCCAGAGCGGCACCACGCTGATGATCAGCCTGTTTGTGTGGGTGGCCATGGTGCTGGCGGTGCCCAACATCGCGCCCATCCTGGCCGCCAAGCAGGTGAGTGTGCCCAGCAGCGGCAAAATGCAGCTCATGCGCATGGCCATTGAGCAGGAAGAGCAAGAGGAATACGCCAAAAATCTTGATCGCCAGCCCCGGCGCGAACCGGGCGAAGGCGGCGGCCTGGGGGGCGACGACGAAGTGCAGAAACGCATCTCCGAAAAGTTCGGGGCCATGGTGGAAATCAAGCGCAACAAAATCCGCGAGCAGATCAGCAAGACCCGATTTTTCTCGCTCCTGAGTCCCAGCGCGGCCTACATGTTCCTGGCCACCAACATGGCGGGCACGGGGGTGCAGGATTATCTGCACCTGCGCGCTCAGGCCCAGCTTTACCGCGACGGTTACAAGGACATGGCCAAAGAAGCCAAAATCGACATGGGCAAAAAAGAGACGATTCCCGAACGTTATCAGGGCCGCACGCCCCTGCCCCCCGTGGACACCGAAAAACTCAAACCCTTTCTGCCCACCGCCATGTCGCTCAAAGACAGCCTCAACAACAGCGCCATGGAAATCGGCGTGCTGGCGGGTTATCTCATCCTCTCGTTCATTCTGGCGTTTGTGCAGTTCATGAGGTACGACGTGAAATGAACGGCGGGTTTTTCCACCTGGGGGCCGATGCGGCCATATCACCGGAGCATCCGGTGCGGGCCGTGGCCGCCGCAGTGGAGGCCGTGGGCCTGGGGGGCATTGCCCTGCCGCCGGAACTGTTCACCGAGCGGGGGGCCTATCCGCTGTTGCTGGCCCAGTTGTGGGCCTATGGCCGCTGGGTGGGTCTGAACGACAGCACGCACCTGGCCCAGGCCTGCGCCGAGCAGTTGCCCTTTGCCTGGCTCACGGGCAGTCACGGCCCCAGCGCCGCCACTCTTTCGCTTTTTCTGAAACAGAACACCGACGCCATGGCGCACCTGCTGGAACAGGTGGACCGCCAACTGGGCGCAGCGGGCCAGCTCACCGCGCCGGGGCAATACGTTTATGCCGCCCTGGCTGCCGACTCGGCCCAGGGGCTTTCCCGCACGCCGGTGAGCACCACGGCGCTGCCGGTGGCCCCCCGGCCCGCGCCCGCCGTGCTGGCCCCCGCAGCTCCGTTGCCCACGCCCGCCCCCGCCGCGCCAGTGGCCGTGGCGGCGGCCCCCGCGCCCCTGGCCCCCGCGCCCACGGCGCCCCCCAAGCCTGCCAAAGCGTTCAAACCTGTCGAAGAAAAACCCTACACGCCGCCGCCCCGCACGCCGGGGGCCAGCAGCGGCCTGATGCTGGCCACGCTGGTGCGCAAAGAGGTGCTCAACCACCTGCTGAGCTTCCGGTTTTTGGTGTCCTCGGTGATGTGCGTGGCGCTCATGGCGCTGTCCAGTTTTGTGCTGCTGGACAACTACGCCACCCGCAAGGACAGTTTCGACGCCAACTCCAGCGGTTACCGCACCAGCGCGGGGGGCGAGAACAGTTATTACATCCTGGAGCTGAAAGGCATCAACCTGGAGCGCCCCCCCACCACGCTCCAGGCATTCTTCACCGGCCTGGAGAAAAACCCCGATCGCCGCGCCCGCATGTGGAGCTTTCTGAACCCGGCCTTTCAGGGCGAGATGGACATTGACCCCACGCCCAACATGTTCCCCATGGTGGATTACCTTTTCATCGTGGGCGTGGTGATGAGCCTGCTGGCGTTCATATTCAGTTACGACGCCGTCACCGGCGAGCGCGAGGGCGGCACGCTCAAGTTGCTGCTGAGTTATTCCGTGCCCCGCGACCTCGTGATTCTGGGCAAGTGGATAGGCGGCTATATCAGCCTGCTGCTGCCTTTTCTGGTGGGGGTGATGCTGAGCGCCATCCTTGTGCTGGCGAAGGCCAAGGTGCTGAACCTGCAGGGGGCGGACTGGAGTTCCTTTGGCGTGTGCATTCTGCTTTCGCTCATGTACATCGCGGTGATGTATTCCGTGGGCCTGTTCGTGAGTGTGACGGTGCTGCGCAGCAGCACGGCCATTGCGGTGCTGCTGTTCATCTGGGTGATCTTTGTGCTCATCATTCCCAACGCCTCGCCCTATGTGGTGGACCAGATCAAACCTGTCACCAGCGCCAGCCAGATGCAGGCCAAAACGCAAGAGGCCCTGGGGGGCGTGGTGAGCGAAGTGGCCAACGAGGCAAAGGGCGCGTTCAAGAAATACAAGGACAACATCGCCAAGTTGCAGGAGTTCCTCAACGAAACCCTCACCAAGGTGCGCGACCGCACCAACGCCATTCAGGAGGAACAGGACCGCGCCTATCGCCGCGAACTGGACGAACAGATCAAGCTGACGCAGATGGTGAGCCTTGTCTCGCCGCTCTCGGCCTTTACCTATGCCGCCACCGAGGTGGCCGACACGGGCATTGGCCGCGACCGTCACCTGCGGGAATACATGAACCGTTTTCAGGACGACTACCGCAACTGGATCGAAAACCGCATCAACAGCAGCACCAAAGAGGGCGTCACCAACAGCTTCGGTTTCAAGGAGCAGAAGTTCGACATCTCCGACATGCCGGTGTTCCAATACAAACCCCGCGCCATGGACCAGCGCCTGAACGAAGTGCTCGCGCCCATTGCGCTGCTGGCGGTGTTTATCGTGGCGTTTTTCTTCGCCAGCTACATGTCGTTCCTCAAAAAAGACATCATCGGCTGAGGCGGGGTTTTTGACAAAAGCGGCATAAAGTTCCCTCTCCCGGGCTTTGCCTGGGAGAGGGTGGTTTCCCCGTGGCTTTTGCCACGGGGAAACCGGGTGAGGGCGTGAAAAAAAGACAAAAAACCTGATTTGGTGGTTTTTTACATCGCCCTCACCCGCCACAGGTTTCGTTATCACTCAGCCTGTGGCTGCCCTCTCCCATGCAAAGCACGGGAGAGGGGGAGCGATGAAGGCTTTTTTCTTTTCCAACCGCCAGCCTCCAACCTGCCGCCTGAAGAGGCTTTCGCCATTTTCCGTTATCATGTCGTTTCATCCCCAGCCCGCGCACCGCGCTATAAGGAGACCGCCCGTGAGTCCACAGGACACACCCGCCGCCACACCCGAAAAAACACCCCCGGCCCCAGCGGCCAAAAAAGAGAAAAAACCCAAGGCCAAGGCCAAGGGCGGCCGACCAGAGGAGTCGCTGCTCAAGCGCCTGATGTCCTTCAAGCACGACGGTCTGGGCCGCGTGGTGCTCATCACGCTGATAGCGGGCCTCATTGGCTTTGGTGTGACCATGATGATGAGCAAGACGGAGGGTTACGACAAATCCACCCTCACCACGCTGGACGGCCGCTTCAAGGTGCGCGGTCCCGCTCCCAGCCCCGAGAAAAACGGCGGCGTGCGCATTGTGGCCATTGACGACAAGAGCCAGGACAACCTCTCGGAGGTGTGGCCCTTTCCCCGCTCCTGGTCCGGCCAGGTGGTGGCCAACCTCAACCGCATGGGCGCCCGCGTGGTGGACTTCGATATTTTCTTCAACACGCAGGAGAAAATCGCGGGCGACGACGCCCTGTTCGCCACGTCCATCCGCGACGTGTGCGAAAAAAGCAGGCGTGAGGCTCAGAAAACCTATGTGATTCTCGGCAGCGCCCTGCGTCAGGAACACACCGCCCAGGGTTATGTGGAAGAAGTGCTGCGCCCTTCGGACGCCCTGTGGAACGACTGCGGCGAGCTGGCGGTGGTGAACCAGCCCGAAGACAACGACAGCGTGGTGCGCAAGGAGACCATGCTGCTCAGGGCCACCGAACTGAACTACTTTTTGCCGGGTTATTCGCTGCACGGCGTGTCGCTTTTCCGCAACCAGCAATGGAAAAACGTGCCCCTGCCCAAGCCCTGGCAGGAGAAACGCTACAAAGCCTTTGAACGTTTCGATTCCGACGCTGCGTTTCCCGTGGACAAAAAGCGCATCAGCAAGGTGCCCATGAACGACGACGGCCAGTTGCAGATCAACTATTACGGCCCCCAGAACACCTTCAAGTCCATGAGCTTCATGGACGCCCTGCTGCTCAAACTCGACGCCCGTTATCTGCTGGGCGTGGACGCCAACGCCGACGGTTATTCCGAAACCAAGGACAAGTTCATCAAGCTCAAACGCGTGCGCGAGGAGCTGTTCAACCCCTTCCGCCGCACGGTGAGCCTTACGCTTACCCCCGCCACCACCGCCATCGCCCACGACGACACCTTCACCGAACCCGTGGTGAGCCGCACCACGGGCAGCACCACCGAACACACCATGAAAGCCTCGGACGAAGGCTTTTTCATCAACGACCTCAGCCACCTGGGCGAGGTCGCCTCCATGGCCGACCTGCCCGGCGAAAGCCCCATCCACCGCCTGAAACTGAGCGTGCAGGCCGAATGCCAGCAGGTGGACCCCCTGGATGAAGACATGCTGAAGGGCCTTCAGACCGGGGCGCTCACGGCGGCCTCGGTGGCGGACCTGAAAAAAGCCTGGCGTTCGGTCAAGGCCGATTTTGAACCCGAAGACGAAACCTGGGACGCTTTTTTCAACCGCTTTGCTTCGTTCCGCAATGAAAAAGCCGACCTGTATGTGAAGCAGGAAAAAGGCCGCCTGCGGCTGTATGACCTGGATCAGCACCAGTGTTTTGAACTGATGGCAGCCGGAGGCAACCTGGGCCAGATTGTCAAACCCGGCGGCAGCGACTGGCTGGAACAGACCCAGGCCGGTTTCTTTTTCAAGGGCGGCAAGGCGCTGGGCGGTGTGCTGGATCTCGGCAAGGCGAAAGTCGCCTTTCGCACCGAAGAAACCGAAAACAAGGACAGCCTGATGCAGGTGGTGGCCAGCTTCGCCACGCGGGGGGTGCCGGGTTATCTCACCGTGGCGGATGGCGCGCTGTGGGTCTATGACCTGAACCAGAACCGCGTGACCCGCCACGACCCGCGCACCGGCGAGGAACTGGAAGTGCTGGCCTTTGCGCCGCAGCAGGTGATGGCCTATCAGCAGGTGGTGTCCAAGTACGCGCCGGTGTGGATGCTGGGGGCCCAGAGCGTAAAAGGCGCGT
>CAYJOG010000034.1:2418-4989 GCA_964371695.1 uncultured bacterium | reverse complement strand
GTGGCACGAAGACAGCAAATCCCTGCTCATCAAAAACCCCTTCACCAAAGACCTTTATGTGTATCAGGCGGGCAAGAAACCCCGCGTGGCCGCCGCGCAGGTCAAACTTTTCAACCCCACGGCGGGAGCGATGGCTGCCTATGTGCTGGGTTATGACGGCGTGGTGAAACGCCTGGACCTGGCCACGGGCCAGGCCGCCGTGGTGGCGGGCCTGCCCACCGATCTGAAGGCCGAAACACTGGCCAGTTTTTCGTTTGAACTGATGGAAGAAACCGAATCTGACCCGGTGAAGGTGCAGGTGGAAAAACTCTATCTCTCGCAGCAGCGCCGCCTGCACGTGTTCCGTGTGGACAAAACCCCTGCGGGGCTGAAAACCCGCCAGCTCATCGTGCGTTACGTGCCCAAGGGCATTCAGCAGGATTATTCCAGCAACATCGTGGACCTCATGGTCTACGGCAATCCGCCGTTTGAATACGACGACTGGGTGCAGTCCCTGGGCCTGACGCAGAAATATCCAGAAACCGGCAGCAGTCTGGCGTTTACCGAGGTGCTTTATGAGCCGGACAACGAAGTGCTGCGTTATGCCGTGAACGCCATGGCCCCGGCGGGCGACGGCCAGTGGCAGCGGCTGGTGGGCCCCAACTGGGTGATTCCCTTTGACCCCTACACCGACGAGTTCGTCATCAACATCAACGAGGCCTACCCCTATCTGGACAATTCTGAAGGTGGCAGCCTCAAGCCCCTGCCCATCACCGGCGTGGGGGTGGCGAGCGGCAAAATGCACTTTGTCTTCGCCAACAAGATCATCAAGCAGGGCGGCCAGCCCGCGCCGGCCATTCAGGTGATGGGTTATGACAACTACCGCCGGGGTGCGGTGCAAACAGCCACCTTCACCGAAATGATGGGTGGCACCCTGGTCATGATCGGCCCCACCGCCGAGGCCCTGCACGATAACTTCCCCACGCCTTTCTACAAATCCAGCGTCACCACGCACCAGATGTATGCCCTCATCAAGATTCTCTATGGCCAGGACTTCGACGATTTCCAGCCGATGATGCGCACGGCGGGCGTTGAGATCCACGCCAACGCCGCTCAGACACTGCTGGACGAGAACTATCTTGTCTATCCCGACAAGCGCTACATCATCGTGCTGGCGTTCATCGTGGCCATTCTGGGGGCGCTCATGCCCCAGCGCATGAGCCAGCTCAAGGCCCTGGGCATGTCCGCCGGGTTTCTGCTGCTGTGGTGGGTGGTGTGTTATCTCGTGTTCATCGGCGTGTCGCTGCCCGTGTTGTGCGCCCTGGTGGTGTTCCTGCTCACCGTCATCGTGAGCATGGAGGAATTCGTGCCCATCACCCTGGACTATTACAACGGGGCCAGCGGGGCCAAGCGCCGGGGGGCGCAGTTCCTGCTGGGGGGCACGGCCCTGGTGTTTGCCACGCTGCTGGTGCTGTTTGCCCTGGGGCGCGTGATTGACGGCGTGATCTGGCTGATGGAAGACCAGACACACCTCTTCGGCACCGCCATCGGCCTGAGTGTTTATTTTCTGTTCTTCTGGGGCATTGTGTTCAGCCCCCAGGCCGTGGCCGAAAAAATCATTCCCAAGTTTTTGTGGGCCAAAACCAAAAGCACGCAGGATCAGGAATATCACCTCGTCAAGGCGCAGGAATCCATGGTGCACAGTAAAAAGGTGATGCTGGTGTTTGTGCCGCTCATTCTGGCGGCGGCGGTGGCGTTGTATCTGCCGGGGCTGAAAACCCTGGTGGTGAAAAACGTGGTGCTCGACATGCTCATGCCCCCCATGGCCATGTTCATCGCCACCATGCTGGTCACGGTGTTCATGGCCGTGACGGAAGGCCGCCAGAAAAACCGCATCAAGCGCATGTTCAGCAAATATCTAAACGCCGAAGTGGTGGACCAGTTGCTGAGCAATCCAGAGGGTCTGGGCCTGGGCGGCAAGGCGCTGGAACTCACCATCTTCTTCAGCGACATCCGCGGATTCACCAGCATCAGCGAGCGCATGACCGCGCCCGAACTGGTGACGTTCCTCAACGAATACCTCACGGCGATGACGGACATCGTGTTCAAATACGGCGGCACGCTGGACAAATACATCGGCGACGCCGTGATGGCCTTCTGGGGTGCGCCGTTCCCGCTGGAGGACCACGCCGAGCGCGGTGTGCGCGCCGGTGTCGAAATGCAGCACAAGCTGGCCGAAATGCGCGAGATGTGGGCTGCGCGGGGGCAGAAGGAAACCATCAAGATTGGCTGTGGCCTGAACACCGGCGTGTGCGTGGCGGGCAACATCGGCAGCGAAAAACGCATGGACTACACGGTGATCGGCGACACGGTAAACCTCGCGGCGCGTCTGGAATCCATCACCAAACAATATGGTGTGGGGCTGATTGTTTCAGAGAACACCCTGGCCCATGTCAAGGATCTCTGTTTTTGGCGGGCGCTGGACAAGATCATCGTGAAGGGCAAGACCGAGCCGGTGGCCATCTTTCAGGTGCTGGAATTCAAGCAACCCTGGGCGGCCACCCAGGCGGGTGAATAAACGAGGCGGGCGGG
>CAYJOG010000034.1:736-2408 GCA_964371695.1 uncultured bacterium | reverse complement strand
CCATCTTCCTGGGGCGCAAATCACCCCACCCTGGGGCGCCCACCCGGGGGGGTAAAAAACGGGGGGGGGGGGCGGGCGTAACCCCCGCCCGCTTTTTATCTGGTGGGGCAGGCGTCCCGCCTGCCTTTTATATGAACGCAGGCAGGATGCCTGCCCCACCGGTTTTTTACTTTTCCCAACGTCCGGGCTTCAACCTCTGGCCTGCTACACCCGCGCCATGCGGCGGTAATAGGTGTTGTGGATGTCGAAGGGCACCAGTCCACGGGCGGTGAGATAGGTCTGGTGCGAGGCGCTGGCCTCTTGCAGATCAATGGTGTCATCGTTGTGAAACTTCTGGATGGTGAAAAACAGCGTGCCCGGCGGCGGCTGGGTGGTTTCAAAGTTCATGAAGGCCTTGAGGTGGCGCAGCAGGTTCAGCACCGTGCGGTGGTGTTCAAAACTCCGGCCCAGGCCCCACAGGCGGTTGATGGGCACCACGCGACCTTTTTCCGCAAACAGCACCATGGGATAAATGCTGGTTTTCTGCGCGAGGTATTCGCTGCGAATCACCCGGTTCAGGCGGTTGAACAGGTCCATGGTTTCCAGAAAATCCTGGCGCGAAATTTCGCCGGGGAGCTGTTCTTCCAGCGCGGCCATCACGTCCACCACGTGGGTCTGGTGTTCGCCGGACTGGTTTTTGTTGACGGTGCTGTGGGGGTAAGTGCTGAGCCAGAACACCTGTTCGCTTTTGAGCGCGTAGCGGATCACCGGCCCTACCTGGCTCAGGTTTACGCCGCCCTTGAGCATCATGCCGAACTGCACCCGCATGCCCGCCCGCCCGCAGGCCGCCAGCACGTCTTCCTTCATCGCGTTTAAGTTTCGCCGCCTCAGTTGCTGATGCACGGTTTCGTCAAAACCGTCGAACTGAAGAAATATCCACCGCAGCCCGGCCTGATGCAGCGTGGCCAGATAACCCGGCGAGGTGAGGCGGCTGCCGTTGGTGGCCAGACGGCAGATGTAGCCGTTGTCGGTGGCGTAGCGGATCATTTGGGGCAGGTCTTTGGCCAGGGTGGGTTCGCCGCCAATGAAAACCAGATTGGGTTTTCGCCCCGGCTGGGTGACGGGCAGGATCTCTTTGAGTTTTTCCAGCGTCACGTCGTCGCGCTGCTGGCCCGATTCGCTGAAACAGATGGGGCAGTCGTAGTTGCACCGCTCGGTCACGTTCACCAGGATGTTGGTGGTGCGGGGCCAGTGGTCAAAACACTCGCCGCCGGTGGCGCAGACAGGCTCGGGGCAGCAGTGGCGGGCGCTGTGGCGCTTGAGGGCTTCCCTGAAAAACGCCGCGTCTTTCCAGTAAAGCTGAAACGACTCGCCGTGCTGGGCGCACTGTTTGCGCATCCACACGTCGCCGTGGTGTTCCTCAAGCGTGGCGGGCAGCAGACCGAAGCACACCGGGCACAGGCTGGTGGTGCGCCGGATGACCGCCGCCTGTTCTGTCGCCGCTGGCGTCACCGCCGCCTGAAGGCCCATCGCTCAAGTGTAACAGAGGGCTGTGGGCCGGAAGCCCGACATGAAAAAAAAGACAAGAATCTTTTTGCCTCAAGGCGGGCGAGGATGCCCGCCCCACTGAAGAAGGAGGCTATTTTTGGAGTAGGCGCGCCGCCCCCGGCGCGCCACCACAACCCAGGAGTAG
>CAYJOG010000034.1:0-726 GCA_964371695.1 uncultured bacterium | reverse complement strand
CCCGCGCACATGCCAAAATAACGTCTGGGTTTTTCGCCAACCCCGGCGACGGGGGCGGCGCCGCTACTCGGGTTAACCGGACAGCAATGGACAGATTGCCTGCCTCGCCAGATTTTTGTTCGCCGGTTTATTCCACAAAGCTCAGCAGCACCACGGGGGCGTTGTCGCCCCGGCGGTTGTGCAGCTTGACAATGCGGGTATAGCCGCTGGTGCGCTCGTTCAGTTCGCCGATTTTGTCGTAGAGCTTGATGTAGGCGGCCTGATTGATGAGGCTGCGCACCTGCCGCTTGGCGTGGACAGTGTCCACCTTGGCCAGGGTGATGAGCTTTTCCACCATGCGCTGGGCCTCTTTGGCCTTGACCTCGGTGGTCTTGATGTGGCCGTGCACAAAAAAGTCGCTCGCGAGGTTGCGCAGCAGCAGAATGCGGTGGCCCGTGGGCCGGTTGAGACGTTTGTTGCCTTTTTGGTGTCGCATGACCTATCCCCTGTCCCTTTCTGATGATTTCTGAAAAGGGGCGATTATGCTACACAAGACCCGCCGATTTGCAAGAGTGGGCGCCAAAGTTGTGTTATCTGGCCTGGGCCACCGTTTATTTCGCCACCAAGGGGGACAGATTCTCGGTGTGCATGGCCTTAGAACCTGTTTTAAAAGTCCGTCGTGGACTTTTAAAACTCACCGCCAGCGGGGGCAAAACCCCCTTGGCGGAACAAAAACCTGTGTGTTTT
>CAYJOG010000033.1:0-13202 GCA_964371695.1 uncultured bacterium | reverse complement strand
CACCAGCACCGGCCTGTTTTCATCCCGCGCTTTTTGCAGGGCTTCTTCACCCCACGGAAACCAGGTTACCGGGTTGTGAGCGTGCTGCAAGAGATAGGGCGATGTCTCGTGTATCAACCGGTTGGTGTGGGCGTGTTCGGCCATGGCGGCAATTTAGGCCACCGCAGCCACGAACCCTTGGAAATGCACCAAAAAGGCAGAATAAGGAGTTGTTCGCCCGGTTTGGAGCTTTTATCCCAGACTCAACACGGCCTGGGTGAGCACCGTGTGGCCCAACTGGCCCGCCATCCACGACACGTCGGGGCCATCCACCGGACTGGTGTAATTCACCAGCCACAGGCTTTTCGAGTTTTTTGGAGCCACGGCGGCAAAAGCGGTGTCGCCCTTCGAGGGCAGGTCGAACAAGTGTTCGAGCTTGAGGTTGTCCGTGTGGATTTCATAAAGCGCCGTGCGTTTGGGCGTGAAGGAATAACGCAGCCATCGGGCCATCACCCCCAGGCCGCCGGGCAGGCGCGATTCCGCGCCACTGGCGATGGGTGTGCCGGGGTGGCGGCGGCAGGCCAGGAACACCCGCCCACCCAGGGTGAAGACCAGGGGGCTGTCCAGCCGCCAGGGTACGTCGGTCACCGTCCAGCGGGTGAGGTCGCCCGGTGCGGTGCGGAAGACATGGCCGCCGGTGAGGTCATTGCGAATGGCCCCGATGGCCGAGCCGTCGGGCAAAAAGATGAAGTCGGTTTCGCTGGCCCCCGGCGTGCCGAGTTGCGGTGTTTCCGTCAGGGGCGAAAAGTTGAAACCGTCTTTGCTTTCAAACAGGCGCACGCAGGTTTTCTGCCCCAGTTCCCGGTGAAACCCCTCGCCCCAATAGGCGCTGAAAACCACCCGCACGCCGTGGGCGCGGGGCCGCCAGGGCACCCAGCCGGGGGCCAGCAGGGAATGTTTTTCTGCCGGGAACCGGCCTTCGCTCAGGTCCATGACAAACGACCCGGCGGGGTCAAAATCGGTGGGGTTGTCGCGGCTGGCGAAGTAATAAAACAGCAGCCTGTCACCCAGCACCAAAAACCGGGGCTCACGGAAATCAAACCCCTCTTCGCTGAGTGCCCCCACAAAACGCCACGTTTTGAAATCCTGCGAAGACAACATGGCCAGGGTGGAGCCGCCGCTGGCGAAGTGCGTGCGGGCGGTGCGATAGGCTAGGTAATACGTCCCCTTGTATAACGTGACATCGCAGTTGTTCAGCGAGGGCTGGGCGGGAGCATCGGGCGGAATGCCCGGCCCCGGCATGAGCTGTGCGAAATCGTGATGATGCACGCCACAAGCCAGCCGATCACCCCATGCCAGCGGCGGGCGCTGGCCCGTCCTCACCGTGGTTTGGTGAGACAAAGACTGACCATAAATCAGCAGGTGGTTATCGCCCCCGCCCAGGCCCGGCCACAGGCGATAGGGCCGCTGGCTGATCAGCCTGAAACCCATGGCGCGGAAAAAGGCGTCCGCCCCCTGGTTGCGGTTGGAGGTGCCCAGATGCACGCCGGTGACGCCTTCGTTTTTCAACGCCCCCAGCACCCGCTGCATCAGTTGCCGACCCACGCCTTTGCCCCGCGCCGCCGCCGACAGGTTGATGTGCAGGTGGGCGGGAAAATCCTTGAGAAAATTTTCATCCAGTTCGCCGCCACCGCCGTTCATGGCATGGCGCAGCAGCAACTGGGCGTCGGCCCAGGCCAGCGCGGGCGCGAGTTGCAGCAACCGCCCCGGCAGGTGGCGCGCCAGCCAGCGGTGATGTGTGTGGCTGTCCGCCACCGCCAGGGCATATCCCAACACTTGGCCGTGCTCTTCAGCCACAAAGGCCAGATGGGGGGAGTGTTCCAGATAGGGAATCACCCGCAAAAGCGCCACCAGTTCGTGGCTCTGCCCATATCCTTTTTCCATGGGTTCGCCAAACCAGGCGGTGTCCCGCGCCACGGCGCACACGGCGTCGTAGTCCCTTGGCTCATAGGGGCGGACATGGACGGACATGGGGGGAGTTTAGGGCAGGCGCCTGTTCAAACCATTAACCGCCAATTTTCCCATTTGAGGTCTGGAATCCGGCTGAACTCTTTTTCGTTAGAAGTGACCAGCGTCAGGCCGTGGCGCAGGGCGGTGGCGGCCAGCAAGAGGTCATAGGGGCCAATGGGTCGGCCGGTTTGAGCAAGGGTGGCGCGGATTTGCGCACCGATGTCGGCATCCTGCGGTTCGAAATGAAAACACACCAGTTTTTGGAGCATTTCGAAAACAGAGTCCCGGGTCTTGGGACTCATTCGAGGATTTTTGAGAACACCAAAAAGAAGTTCAAACCTGGAAATAACACTAATGGCCATCTCATTGGGTGGAAGGGCTTTTATCCGCGACTGAACCTGTGGAACCCCTTTGGCAACATCACTGATAACACAAGTATCCAGTAAATACCTGATCACTCGAAGGAGATATCCCGTGGAGGAAGCAGGTCTTTTCTAAGTTCCGCCACGTCCGGAAAATCCGGGTCTCCTTCAAAAGCCAGAAACTCTTTTGACCACCCTTCGCTTTTGGGTGCTCCCAGCGCTTGTTTGAGGATGTCGTTGGCCAGACGGGTTTCGTCGGTACCGCAACGCGACGCCTCCTGCTTCAATGCCTGCAGGATTTCCGGTTCCAGCAAAATGGCAGAGGCATTGCTCACGCAAGGATTTTACACCCAATCCGGCCAATTCCGTGCGGTGCGACGGAATCAGGTCAGATATTCTCTTGGATCGGTGATGTGGCCGGTGAGCGCGCTGGCCGCCACGGTGAAGGGGCTGGCGAGGAACACCGCGCTTTTGGCGCTGCCCATGCGACCCGGAAAGTTGCGGTTGGTGGTGCTGATGCACACCTCGGCGGCGTTCAGGCGGCCAAAGGTGTCCGCAGGGCCGCCCAGGCAGGCGGCGCAACTCGGCGGCCCCACCTTGGCTCCGGCGGCGAGAAAAATTTCCTCCAGCGACAGGCCGTCCACCTGGGTGGTTTTCAGGTCTGCCGCCACCTGGGTGGTGGCGGGCACCACAAAGGTGTCCACCTTCACGTTGTGACCCTTCATCACCCTGGCTGCCGCCACAAAGTCCGAAAGTTTGCCCCCGGTGCAACTGCCGATATAAGCGCGGTCCAGCTTCACGTCCTGCACTTCGCTCACCACGGCCTTGTTGTCTGGGCTGTGAGGCTTGGCCACGGTGGGTTCCAGTTTGGAGAGGTCAAACACGTGGGTGCTGTAATAACTGGCGTCGGCGTCGGCGGTGTCCACCACATAAGGTTTGTTGGTGCGCGCCTTGACGAATTTTTCGGTCACGGCGTCGGCGGCGATGACGCCGTTTTTGCCCCCGGCCTCGATGGCCATGTTGCACAGCGTCATGCGGTCTTCGATGGTGAGCGCGGAAATGGCTTCGCCGTCAAACTGCATGGCCCGGTAGGTGGCCCCGTCCACGCCGATTTCGCCAATGATGGCCAGGATGATGTCCTTGGCCATGAGCCAGGGCGGCATGTGGCCCTCCAGCACAAAACGCATGGTGGCGGGCGTCTTCACCCACAGCTTGCCCGTGCCCAGCACAAAGGCGGCGTCGGTGTTGCCGATGCCCGTGGCGAACTCACCAAAGGCCCCCGCCGTGCAGGTGTGGCTGTCGGTGCCAAACAGCACCTCGCCGGGGCGGGTGTGGCCTTCTTCGGGCAGGGCCACGTGACACACGCCCTTATATCGCTCGGTGCCCACGTCATAGAAATAGGGCAGGCTCTGCTCTTTGGCGAACTCCCGCAGAATCTGGATGTTGCGGCTGGCGTGGGTGTCGCTGGTGAAAATGTAATGGTCGGGAATGATGACGAGTTTTTCGGTGTCGAACACGCGGGCGTTCTGGCCGAACTCACGTTTGAAAATGCCGATGGTGCCGGGGCCGCATACGTCGTGGGTCATGAGCACATCCACGTCAATCCAGATGTTCTCCCCCGCCTGCACGGAAGACTTGCCCGCGTGGCGGGCCAGGATTTTTTCGGTCAGCGTCATGCCCATTGTCGGCCTCCTGGGGGCGACGAAAGCCCCGGCGTTTGGAGGCGGCATTATAAAAGCGGTTCGCGGCTCTGCCAGTGCTTGCGCATCGCTGCGGCGAGATGCCGAGAAAAGGCTCTGGATTAACGAGGTGTTTTTATTTGCCCTCTCCCTGAGGGAGAGGGCGGGACATGGCTAAGTGAAAACGAAGCCATGTCCGGGTGAGGGGGAAAGAAAACACTTGTTACAACAACGGCTTTTTTAGCAAACCGTTCCCCCTCACCCGCCTTGGGTTTCGCTTGCTCAACCCTCGGCTGCCCTCTCCCTGAGGGAGAGGGCATTTTTCGAGCCTTCATTAAGGCTAGCTTTGCTCTAATCCACCTTGAAGTTGAAATACTTTTTCAGCACACCCAGGTCCTTCAGGTCAATCTTTCCGTCGCCGTTGAAATCAGCGGCGTCCTGTCCGCCGGGCTGTTGACCAAACTTCTGTTTGATCACGCCCAGGTCTTTCAGATCAATTTTGGTGTCGCCGTTGGCGTCGCCTGCGGTGGCGGGCGTGGCCAGTTCACACAGGGAGCTTTCCGCCGCCACCAGCGCAGAAAGCGCCGCCGATTTCTGACAGTCAAAACTGCCCTGGGCCGAGCGGGTGAAACCGGCGGGGATGTTCTTGAGCACCAGATTCACCGGCGTGCTGCCGGGGCAAAGCGTGGTGTCCAGGCTGAGCGTGATGCCCCCCTTGGCCGGTGCGGCCATGGGGGTCTTGAGACACGACACGGCGGTGTCGCCGGTTTTCACCACGTCCACCAGCACGTCGGGGGCCGTCTGCCCCAGGTTTTTGGCGGCGGCAATCAGGTCCACCGTCAGGCTCAGGGTGCAGGCGGGGTGACAGGCGAGCGCCCCGCCGGGGTCTTCCACCGTTTCGCTGTTCACCGAAAGAATGGCCTGCTGGGTGCTGGTGTAACTGGTGCTGGTGTTCAGCGCCCGCAGATAATGCACGCCCTTTTTCAGCTCCAGCGAAGCGCTTTTGTCAGAGGAAACAACGCTTTCGGCGCTCACCACAGCCTTGGAAAAATCATCGCCTTCCACCGTCACCACGGCCACGGAAAAATTCCCTTCGGTATTCAGGGTGAGTTTGGTGAGCGAGCCTTCCGGCACTTCAAAACGGGCATAGTCCGCCCCCAGGGGTGCGGCGGCCAGGTTGCCTGAGTTCAGCGGCACAGACAGGGGCGCGCCGCCGCCGTCCACCAGTTGGGCCGCGTTTTTGAACGTGTATCTGCCGCTGGTGTGGTTGGGGGTGTGCAGCACCCAGGCCACGGTGAGTTCCTGCACCAGCGCACCGAGAGAGACAAAACCCGTCTCCTGTGTCAGGGCGTTTACAAAATGATCCAGCGGGCTGGTGTCGGGCGAGGCCACGGCGCGGCTGAGGATGGACTTTTGCATGGCGGTGCCCTTGGGGTCGTGTTCATCCACATAAACATGCACCAGAAAACTGGCGTATTGCCGTAGCCGGGGGGCCGTGTCGCCCCCCACGGTGAAAAAGTTCAACTGGGGGAAACCCAGGATGTTGTCGGCGTATTCCAGATAGTTTCCGAACAGGTCGGGATAAACCTTGGTTTCCATCCAGGTGGCGCCGCTTTCCAACGTCCACACCAGGGGCGGGCCGGTGTTCACGCCAAAATTGGTATAACCGAACTGGATGGAATGGTAATGCTCGTGGGCGAAGGTAATCTTGAGGTTGTCCAGCGCATTGCCCTGAAACTGATCTGGCGAAAAATCGTTGTCCAGCACCATGTAGCTGCGCATGGCGGCGGTTTCGGTCACGGTGGCGCTGTTGGGGTTGTCGTTCACCACCTCATAGGGCTGCACATATCCATAAACACCCGACTGGCCGCCTTCTTTGTCGGACAGGTAAACGTGATAACGCCCGTCTTCGGCAACGGGGGGCAGGGTGTAACCCAGGGTGTCCCGCTGCGCAGTCAGGGTCTGCTGAATGACGCCCGAAACATTGGCCAGCACCTCGGCAGAAGCCGTGTCCTGCCCCTGCTGGGTGTAATGCACCCGGTAAGTTCCCACGTCCAGAAACACGGCGGGGCCGCTGAGTGTGATGTCTTCGCCATCTGCCAGGGCGCTGCGCCGGGCGGTGAAGCTGTCCAGCAGAGCGCGGTTTTCGGCGCTCAGGCTGTCCCGCGCCTTGAAAAGTTCCAGTCGCGTGAGGGTGGTTTCCCGCGTGGGCGCAGCATCCTGAAAAGCCTTGGGCAATTGCTGTGGCGCATACACACCCAGGATTCTGTAACGCCATAACGTGTCGCCGCTCAGGCTGGCGGTGCGGGCCAGTTTTTCCACTTTGTCCAAAGGGTGCGCCGACGCATGGATCGGAAACAAAAACAGGCTCAACGCCCCCCACACATACCCCCTGGCCCGCGCCCGTATTTGCATCACCCGAAAAGTATAAATCTCCCCGTGACGGCGAATTGTTACGGTCGTCACGATTTTTGCAGCACCCGCCAGGGCGTGGCGGAGGTGTCCCACAATTGCTGCGCCATGGTTTTTTCGTGACGCGTCAGGGCCAGATGGGTCACCCGCTCCCATCCCCGTCCGGGGCCTGGGCGGCTCAGACGGATGTGCAGGCGGTTTTCGCCCGCCACCTTCAGCACCACGCCCTGACCCACCGGCACGTCATGGAAAAACCCCAGCAGAATGGCGTCTTCATCGGGAAGGAGATGTTCCTCGTGGGGACTGACGTGTTTGAGCGGGCGGGTGAGTCGGGCAAAGGGAAAGTCTGGCGGAAACTGTGAAACCGTCTCTACCTGCGCCTTCAGCGGCGCGGGCGATACGGTTTCCACTTCCAGCGGTGAAAGCGGAAACAGCGCCACCGGTTTCACCACCAGGGCTGGCGGCTCCAGCAGATTCTTGCTCACGCGCAGCGCCACGCTTAGCCCTCTTTCCGCACTTCTTCGTCAAACTGGGTTTGCAGGGCCTGATCGATGTGGCTGAAGGTTTCGGTGAAATCACCGTGGCGGGCAAAGGCCATGAGGGGATCTATCCACTGGGCGGCGTTCTCGCCCCACAGGTGCAGGGGCGGCCCCACGTCATAGAGCTGGGCCAGCAGGCTGCCGTCTTCCTGGGGGGTCTGGTCGCCGGGGCTGGGCAACGGGTCACCCTTTCCCTCGGCAATCAGCAGCGTGGGCTGGGCCGCGAGGAACTCTGGCGTGAGTGCCTCGAAGGTGGTTTTGTCGTGCATCAGCAACAGGGTGGGCGGGGCCGCCAGCGTCTGCATCAGGGCGGGCAACAACACGCGGGCGCGCACAAAGGTGTTGTCTTTGGTGCCCATCAGCAACCGCCCGATGGTGCTGGGGCGATAGGGCTGGGTGTGGTGAAAAGCCAGGGGCAGGGCCAGGGTGTCCAGCACCAGCAGGCCGCCCATGTGTACGTCTCTGCGCAAAATCGCGCTGAACAGGCCAAAAGAAACAGGGGGTTGAGCGGGCGTTTTCACAGTCTGTCCAGATCGGTCAACAGGTCTTCCAGACGTTCGCGGATTTCACGGAACTCCCGCTGGCGGCTCACCATCCACAGGCGGGATTCGGCGGAGTGATCACCCGCCACGGCCTCGTCAATGGCTTTTTCCTGATTGCCCAGCCACAGGCGCGTGGCCTCGGCGCTGCCAAGCGGCGCGGGGGGCGTCCTGCCCCAGGGGGTGGTGTCGTGACCGCCGTTCAGCAGCTGCTGCAGCACGAAAAAAGAGGACTCCTGGGGCCAGGTGTCCAGCGTGTCATACACGGCGGTGAACACGTCGTCGTCGGTGTCGTGGGGCAGCAGGGTGAGTTCTTCGATGTCCATCAGCCCCAGTTTGCGCAGGTGGCGGCGATAAGCGGTGGCCTTGCCCTTGCGCAGGTCGGCTTCGCCCTGGGCGATGGCCTGACGAAACGAAGCGTAAACACTGTTGGTGAGGTGGGCGGGCCGCTGGTGGCGCGCCTCGGCAGGGGCTGCCCCGGCCTGAGAAGCGGCCTTGGGCGATTGGGCGGGCGACTTTTGCACACGCCCCAGCGTGATGTCCACAAAGGGCGGCATAGATCAATTATAACTCTCGTAAGATGCACCGGCATGGACAAGGACCAAACCAGTTCAGACCCGTTGCGGCTTTTCTGGGGCGTGACGTTTCCGGCAGACCTGCTGCCGGGCCTGCAGGAGATGACCCGGCCGGGAGGCTCACCACTTTTTCGCCGGGACTGGCGCTGGACTGCGCCCCGCAACTGGCATCTGACGGTGTTGTTTCTGGGCAATGTCCCTGCAGGAAATGCTCCCCCGTTGCTGACCGAGGCCACCCGGCTGCTGGCGGGCCAAAAACCGTTTTCACTCTCAGGCCCCCGCGTGGGAATGGCCCCCAACCGACAAAAACCCACCATGGTGTGGCTGGAGTGGAACCCCAGCGAAGCGCTGGACGCCCTGCATCAAACCCTGTTGTCGCTCACGCCCAATGTGAAGGGCGAGCGGTTTGGCCCGCCCCTCAGGCCCCATGTCACACTGGCGCGGCACCGGGGAGAAAACTGGCCCGGTCGCGCAGAGAAAAAGGTGGTCTGGCCCCAGTGGCCTGAGAACTCTTTGTGGCAGGTGCAGGGCGTAACGCTTTTTTCGTCAGAGCCGGAACCCCGTGGTGTCACCTATGCGCCTTTGGGAGAAGCGGGGTTTGTTGAAGTGGTGTAGCGGCGATGTCCGCATCACCGTTTTCTATCCGAACCACCCGGTTATAATCCCCCCATGCCCGCCGCCGCCAAACCTCGCCTGCTGATCACCGGTGTCAGCGGAGGCCAGGGGCGTCTGTTGTCGGCCCTGCTCAAGGATGACTTCGAGGTGCATGGTTTTGACCGCGCCACGCCCGCCGAGCCGTTGCCTGACGTGCATTTTCACCTGGCGGACATCATGAGTCGCAAGGGCGAAAACCAGGTGCGGGCCGTGCGGCCCGACGCGGTGATTCACTTGGCGCAGGTGCGGCATTTTCGCACCGATTCGGCCACCCGCCACCGCGTGAATGTGGAGGGCACCCGCCGCCTGCTGGACCTCTGCATCAACCATGGCGTGAAAAAGATGATCATTTTCTCAAGCAGCTATGTGTATGGCGCTTTTGCGGAAAACCCGCTTTACATGGACGAAACCGCCCCGCTGAACGCCGCCCGCACCAATCCCTATATTCGCGATCTGGTAGAGGTGGACTCACTGGCCAGCATGTATCTGTGGAAATACCCCCAGCTCGAAACCGTGATTTTGCGGCCTGTGAACACCCTGGGCACCCATGTTCACAGCGCCATTGGCCAGTTTTTGCTCAGCCCCGTGGTGGTCACGCCCCTGGGGTTTGACCCCATGTGCCAGTTTCTGCACGAAGAAGACCTGAGCGCCGCCGTGGCCGCCACCCTCAAGCCCGGCGTGCGGGGGGTGTTCAACGTGTCGGGGCCAGGAGCCGTGCCGCTTTCGGTGGCGGTGCGGGAATGCGGGGCCGTGCCCCTGGCGCTGCCAGAGACCCCCCTGCGCCAGGCAGTGGGGTCTCTTTTTCGCCGCCATGTGTTTCCTTTCCCCCCCACCAGCCTGGATTTTCTGAAATATCCCTGCACGGTAGACGACGGCCTGTTGCGCGAAACCACGGGTTATGCGCCCCAGCGGTCTCTGGGAGAGATTTTTGCCGCCGCCCGCGAGGCCCGCCGGGCCAAACTTCAGGAACTTCCCCCCTGGGCCGTAAAGGCCATTGACATGTTTTTGACCCGTCATTAACATCTTCTGCCCGCCCCGTCTTTCGCTGGGGCAACAGGAGGCGTTATGCAGGCCGTGATTCAGACCGGAGCAAAGCAGTTCATCGTCAAAGAAGGCGACGAGATTTCTGTAGAGAAACTCGACGCCGAGGCAGGCCAGGAAGTGGTGATTACGGAAGTGCTGGCATTGCTGGATGGCCCAGGCAGCCAGTTCGGCGCTCCCACAATAGAAGGCGCCTCTGTCAAAACCCAGGTGCTGGCCCAGACCAAGGGCGAAAAAATCCGCATCAGCACCTTCAAGCCCAAAAAAGGGATCCGCCATCATCAGGGCCACCGGCAGAAATACACCCTGCTCAAGGTGATCTCGGTCAACACCGGGAATTAAGGAGAAGTTGTCATGGCACACAAAAAAGGTCTTGGCTCCAGCAAAAACGGTCGGGATTCCAACCCGCAGTATCTGGGCGTGAAACGTTATGGCGGCGAAAAAGTGGCGGCGGGCAACATTCTCATCCGCCAGCGCGGCACGCGGTTTTACCCCGGCGACAACGTGGGCATGGGCAAGGACTTCACCCTGTTTGCCACGGCCGATGGCGTGGTGACCTTTGACCACGCAGGCCGGGCAAAACGCCGGGTGCATGTGGTGAACAAAGAAGGCTGAAAAGCCTGCCTGCGGCGTCTGATTCATCCACTTGCCTCACAAAACCCCCCCGTTTTTTCACCGACCCGCCTATAATCTGGCCACATGAACCAGGAAAGCGGCATGTTGGTGCGCATGTTCATTGAGGGCATCCGTTATGACCTGATCCAGAAGAGTCCGGTGGTGATTCTGCGCGACGAAGAATCGCACCGTTTTTTGCCCATCTGGATTGGCATGCCCGAAGCCGCCGCCATTCAACTGGCCCTGGACAAACAGATCACCCCCCGCCCCATGACACATGATCTGCTCGCCAATGTGCTTAAAGAAAGCGGCCAATCGGTGGTGCGGGTGACCATTCACAGTATTGTGGACAAAGTGTTTCACGCCCAGTTGAGTCTGAAAAAAAACGACGGCCCCGAACTGGCCATCGACAGCCGCCCCTCTGACGCCCTGGCGGTGGCCGTGCGGGTGCAGTGCCCCATTTTTGTGAGCCAGGACGTGCTGGACGAAAGCGCGCTCGACCGCATCAACGAAAAAGGCGAAGAAGCGGAAAACGAAGAGGAAGAGCGGGAAAAGTTCAAGGATTTCATCGAGAACATCAAACCGTCGGATTTCATGGATCAGTGAGCGACGGGACAGCAGCAGTCAATACCGGAACAAGAGCGACGCTGCTGGGACCGCTTCAGTCCCTGGCGGGGGATTGTGGCCTGTCGCCGCATTTTTCCTTCCAGTCCAACCTCAGCCCGTCGGTGGGCCTGCCCTGGGGCGTGGCCGTGGCCAGCCACCCCGACCGGGGGCATTTCTTCCCGGCCCTGCTGGCGCCAGACCCCGGCCTGGGCGTGTCGCTGTGGCGGCTGCCCATGGAAAAAGACATTCGCTTGGTGCGCAAGGAACAAAAACTGGCCCAGACGCTTTATGAGGCCGTCGCCCGCCCCCACGGCAAAAAAGCCGCCGGTCAGATGGTGCTCTCGGCGGGGGGCGTGCAGGAAGTTTTTCTCACGGGCAGCGAGGCCATGCGCAACATGGGCCTGCACACCGTGCCCCAGCATCTTTTGCCCTGGCGCGGCCTGCACCCCCTCAGCGACCGGCTGGACTTGCCAGAAGACACCCTGAGCGCGCTCGGCAAGCGCCTGGGCACCCTGGGGCGCGGCAACCAGTGGGTGATGCTGGCGCGGGTGATACAGACCCAGGAGCCAGAAACCACCCTGGTGGCCGGAGACCTGATGCTGGCGGTGCAGGCGGGCAGCCGGGGGGTTTTCGCCACCACGGACACCGTTCCCCTGCCGCTGCACAGCCCCCAGGCGGGAGCCGCCCTGCGCCACGCCGGGGCCGCCTGCACCTTTGCCCTGTGCAACCGCCTGGTGCTGGGCACGCAGGCCCTGATGGCGGTGCGGGCCATGAAGGGCCTGTTGCCCGTGGAGCCGGCGTTCTGGTGGGACAGCCCCTTTCTGGCGGTGCAGCACGGGCGTTTTCCGTGGCCAGACGAAAAAACCGGCCAGTGGACCGAGCGCACCCTGCTGCTGCACCAGCGGGGCGTCTCCCTGCACCACGCCCTGTTGCGGGGGCCGCTGGAGGGCCTCAGCGCCCTGCTGGAAGCGCCTCCCGGCACACCCAATCCTTACCTGCCCGCCGACACGGGTTTTGCCCAGGCCCGGCCCGACAAACTGTCTGCCCTGGGCCAGGAAGCCCGGCGGCCCCGGTGGATTCTCGCCAGCGACGAAAAAAACACCGTGTGGGACAACCAGGGCTTCCGCCACCCCGCGCCGGAATGGGACATCACCACACCCTCCGCCACCACCCCTCACCTCACCCCCCGCACACTGCTGGACCCAGTGGTGGTGATTTATCCCTGACCGGGCTTGGAACCTGGAAGTTGGTAAAAGAAACGACCCCTTTGTTCCCGCTCCCCAAAGGGGCATAGCCGTTAATCTTACGGAGCAGCGACGGGCTATCGCCTTCTCGCGGCTGGGTGCCCCAATGGGCACCCAGAGTGCCTCCGCTCGAACTCCCACCGCCGTAAGAGCCTGTTTCTAAATTGCGCCATGGGAAACATGGTGTCATAGAAACAGGCGCTTGCGGGACATGGATGTCCCGCCCCAAAAGCCGAAGTGTTGAAAACACTGAGGTTTTTGCCCGCCGAGGAGGCTTTGCCTCCGCTGGCGGTAAGTTTATAAAGTCCAGGACGGACTTTATAAACAGGCTCTAAAAAACAAAAACCCTTGATTTATCTTGTGGCTGCGCGCAGTGCGGACACCGCGCCTACTCCAAAATGGTTGTGGCAGAGCAGCCTCCCTGTGATTTCCCGGTCAAATCAGGGCCTGATGGTGGAATATAGCAGGATGTTGATAAACACCCTGAAAAATCCATGGATGGATTTTGCCGCTTGCAGGGGGTTTCAAAAACCCCTGCAAAAGCGCCATTTTGCGAGAGCCTTGCTTGAGCAAAATGGACTGAGAAAGTCCAGGACGGACTTTCTCAACAACCTGATAGATAGGGAAAAGCCCGTTTTCCCCTTGCAGCGCATAATGGGCATCCTATTATCATGGCATGTTAATTTCGTGTAACCCCCTGGCGGGGTAGGAAAGTCAAAGAATGACCGCGTTGGAAGAAGCCTGGAAAGCCGGACTGTTTCAGAGAAAACACTTTCTCTCCAATCTGGCGGCTGGTGTGCTGGTGGGGGTGGTGGCGCTGCCCCTGGCCATGGCCTTTGCCATTGCTTCTGGGGCCAAGCCCGAGCAGGGGCTTTACACCGCCATCGTGGCCGGGATGGTGGTGTCGCTGGTGGGGGGCACCCGCGTGCAGATCGCCGGGCCAACGG
>CAYJOG010000032.1:7916-13409 GCA_964371695.1 uncultured bacterium | reverse complement strand
CAGGTTTTCGCCACGCCAAGGGGGCTTTGCCCCCCGAAGGCGTTGGGTTTTAAAAGTCCAAGACGGACTTTTAAAACAGGTTCTGATGGCATTATTCCTCGTTGTCGTCGTGGCTTTCGATCTCGCCGGTGGCTTTGCTGATGAGGGTGTCACCCTGTTCGCCCACGAGGCTGGAGACCTTCTTGATGGTTTCGCCCACGTTGCTGCTGATGCTGTTGCCCATTTCCACCAGGTTGTCCACCACGTCGCCCACTTTGTCTTCGCCCAGCAGGTTCTTCACGTTGTCGCCCACCGAGGTGCGGATGGTGTTCTGAACGTCGGTCACGGTGTCCACCACGTCGTTCACGGTTTTGGAGAGGGTTGAGATGATGCTCATGGCTGATTGCCTCCTTTGGGTTTGTGTGACGTTTTGGCGTCACACAAGCAATGTATCACGTTTTTCGGCCATGTCAAGCGATTTGTCTCACTTTTTGTGACGTGCCTGAAAATGGACGGGGAGTAGCGGCGGTGTCGCCAGTGCTTCAAAGGGCAAAAATGCCTGATTTTGCTTCGTTTTTAGCGCGGTGAGGACACCGCGCCTACTCGCACAAATCTAGAAAATGCTCTTGTGTGTGACACCCCTGGCCTGGGCATGTCTGGGCGGATTATGTGTCCCCGCTGCCCCGCCGCAGAACCACTTTGCCGGTGCGCACCACTTCAATCAGGCTGAAACGCTCCAGATTCTTCTCCAGAGCGTTCACCTTGTCTTCGGTGCCCACCACACTCACCATCAGGCTGTTTTCGCTCACGTCCACAATGTTGGCGCGGAAAATATCGCAGATCTGCACCACTTCGGCCCGGTTGTCGCTGTCGGCTTTCACCTTCAGCAGGGCCAGTTCCCGCTCCACGATGGCTTCTTCGGTGAGGTCGGTCACGTGCAGCACGTCAATGAGCTTGGCCATCTGCTGGGTGATCTGGCTGATGACGGTTTCGTCTTCGGCGTTCACCACAATGGTCATGCGGCTGCGCTGGGCGTTTTCGGTGGGGCTGACAGCGAGGCTCTCGATGTTGTATCCCCGCCGGGCGTAGAGGCCCGCGATTTTGGTGAGCACGCCGGGTTTGTTGTTCACCAGGGCGCTCAGGGTGTGTTTGCGGCTGCGGCGGCTGCTGGCAGAGTGGCCATTGGGGTGGGGGGTGCTCAGGCCGGTGCCCAGATGGGGTTGGGTGTAGGGGAGTTTTTTGCTCATGATCAGCTCCTGGTTTCCACCATGATTTCCTCCAGGCTGCCGCCTGCGGGAATCATGGGAAACACGTTGCCTTCTTTCTCGACATGGAAATCAATCAGATAGGGGCCGTCGTGTTTGAGGGCTTTTTCGATGGCGTCTTCCACCTGCGACGCGTTTTTCACCGTCGCGCCCTCCATGCCAAAGGCGCGGGCCACCTTGACGAAATCGGGGTTGTCATAAAGCACGCTGTGGCTATAGCGGCGGTCAAAGAAAAACTCCTGCCACTGGCGCACCATGCCCAAAAAGAAGTTGTTGATGACAAAAATCTTCACCGGAATCTTGTGGGTGACGGCGGTGATGAAATCCTGGCAGTTCATGATGACCGAGCCGTCGCCGCAAATGGCGATGGTGGGGGTGCCGGGGTTGGCGAGTTGCGCCCCCACAGCGGCAGGGAACCCGAACCCCATGCTGCCCAGGCCGCCGCTGCTCACCCACTGAAAGGGCCGCTTGAACTTGTAATACAGGCTGGCCCACATCTGGTGCTGGCCCACGTCGGTGGCAATCACCGCGTCGCCTTTGGTGATCTCCCAGGTTTTGTCCACCACATACTGGCTCAGCAGGGCTTTGGATTTTTTGTTGTAGGTGGTGGGGTGGTCCAGCCGCCACTGGAACACCGTGTTGATCCACTCTTCGCATTCGATGCTTTTGGCGTGGCGGTTCATTTCGGCCAGCACGTGTTTGGCGTCGCCGTGAATGCCCATGATGGGAATGCGGTTTTTGCCGATTTCCGAGGGGTCGATGTCCACATGAATGAACTGGGCCTGGGGGGCGAACTTTGCGAGCGCGCCGGTCACGCGGTCGTCAAAGCGGGTGCCGACGGCCAGAATCACATCGGCGTGGCCCATGGCCATGTTGGCGGCATAGGTGCCGTGCATGCCGGTCATGCCCAGGCACTGGGGGTGTTCGTCGGGAAAATTGCCCCGCCCCATGAGGGTGTTGAGCACCGGCGCGCCGGTGGTGGTGGCCAGTTGAAAAAGTTCCTCGGAGGCAAAGGAATAAACCACGCCGCCGCCCGCATAAATCAGAGGCCGCCGGGCGCTCAAAAACAGGTCCATGGCCTCTTTGATGGCGGTGGTGTCCACGGGGGGGTGGGGTTCGTAGCTGGGAATGTTCACCGAGTCGGGGTATTCAAAATTGATGTCCTGAAAACTCAGGTCTTTGGGCAGGTCCACCAGCACGGGGCCGGGGCGGCCTGTGCGGGCCAGGTGAAAAGCCTCTTTCATCACACGGGGCAGTTCCTCTACCCGGCGCACCAAATAGTTGTGTTTGGTGCATGGGTGGCTCATGCCGGTGATGTCGGCCTCCTGAAAGGCGTCGGTGCCGATGGCCCCGGTGCTGACCTGACCGGTGAGGAACACGGTGGGCACGCTGTCCATGTGGGCATCGCACAGGGGGGTGAGCAGGTTGGTGGCGCCGGGGCCGCTGGTGCCCATGCACACACCCACCTTGCCGCTGGCTTTGGCGTAACCCTCAGCCATGAACCCCCCGGCCTGCTCGTGCCGCACCAGAATATGGCGCACCTTGGCGTCATAAAGGGCGTCATAAAGCCCCAGCACCACGCCGCCGGGCAGGCCAAAGAATACATCCACGCCTTCTTCTTCAAGGCAACGGACAAAGGCTTTTGCGCCGGACATCTTCATGAAACGCCTCCTGGTGGGCCATTTTCAGGGTGTTTTGCCCATGGCCCGTGACTGTTCCTGATGAGAAATATAGCAGGGGCGTCTCAAAAGGTCAAAAAGATTATTTGTTTAGTTTCAAACTAAACCAATCAACCCTGCATGACCTTTCAAACTATCCAAACAGGCGGGGGAACTCCAGAAACAATGTGGGGGCGTAGTGGGGCAGCAACTCACACCGCAGCACCCAGCCCTGACCCAGGCCCTCCTGCATGTGCTGATCCAGCCAGAAAAACCGGCTTCGGGCCTCCATGAGCAGGTAAGTGAAAAAATCCCGGTCGTTCTGAATGGGATTTTGAAGGGGCAGCAGGCGGGAGACGTCGTAACGTGTTCCGGCCAGCGTGTAGCCATAACAGGCCCCGCCCCGTTCATCCATGAAACCCCGCATGGGCTGGTCGAGGGGGCGAACGTGGTGAATCAGCCGGAACACGGGGCTTAAGCCCCGCCAAGGGTTTCCACAGTGGCGTCGGGGTTGAAGGTGTAATTTTTCTGCGGGCCACCGGGTTGAAAAATCCCCTTGATGTGCGCCACCGGCTCAAACCCCAACTCGCGGATGCGCCCGGCCAGCACCATGATGTCGGGTGTTGGCGTCAGCATGGTGCACCGTTCCGTCCCCGCCTTGATGAGAATGGCGTCCAGCGTGTTCACGCCGTCAATGCCATAGTCCGCCGGGCGCAGGTCTTTGAGCACCGTGTTGTCTTCCTTCACGGTGAGAAACGCGTCGCCCTCGGCGGCGGCGGCGAAAATGTGTACGCCGTGGCCCTTCACGCCGGGCATTTCGTCGCCATAGGGTTCCTGCTGATACATCAGGCCGGCGCGGTCTGCGACATAACTTTCCTTCTCTGGGTCAAACACCAGTTTGGGGGTGTGTTGTGGGCCAAGTACGGTCAAAAGGGGCATGATTTTTCCTTGAATCATCTCGCGGATTCGTCGAATGAGGGTCGGGTGCTGACGGTCTGCCACCAGCGGCTGAGGTGTTCCAGCGACGCAGGGATTTCCATGTCCAGGTCGGGCAGTGCCGCCAGAGGCGGAATGAACAACACGTCGGCCAGACCAAAGATGGGGCCGGTAAAAAACGGGTCTTCGGCCAGAAAACCGTCCATCTCCGCCATGCGGTCCAGGGTTTCCTGTTTCTTTTTCGCCAGCAGTTCCTGATTGCGGGCGGGCGGGGGTTTGAGCAGGGTTTCCAGAATGACCGGGCCGATGGCGGCGGTGAAGCGCTGCTGAAAAAAGGCCATGCGCTCACGGGCCTTGGCCTGCTCTGCCGCGCCAGTGGGCATCAGGGCCGGGCTGGGGTGGGTGTGCTCCAGATAATCGTTGATTTCGAGGCTGTCGGTGAGCACCGTTTCGCCATCCACCAGCACGGGCACCTGCCCCTTGGGGTTGAGTTGGAGGAACTCCGGGGTTTTGTGCTCGCCCTTGGCGAAGTTGATGTTGACGCGCTCGAAGGGGATGTTTTTTTCGAGGAGCACCAGACGCACGGCGCGGGAGTTGCCGCTTTGGGGGAATTGATAGAGCTGGATCATGGGGTGACTCCTGGGGATGAGGGTGAGGGGGAGTTGAGTTGTTTTTTGACCATGACGCGGCCCATGAGAAACAGGCGCAGCCACAACAGGCTCGCGGCCATGGTACACAGGCCGCCAATGCCGCTTACCGCGTGGGGTTTACCCGGCAGCAGAAAAGCCCCCGTCAGGCCCAACGCCCCCAGCAGTGTGAGCACCGCTGCCGCCCAGAGAAAGTTTTTCTGAGAATCCAGCACCAGATAAACGGTGTGGTCGCTGGCCAGGAGGGCTTCCAGTTCGTCAGCCATGTGGGCGAATATCCAGGCCGAGGCGAAACCCAGCGTGTTGGCGTGAAAATGGGCCTGACGCATGAGGGGATATTGCTGCCAGTCGCCGGACATGGTTTTGAAGGCCAGCACCACGCTGAAGGCCAGAAACACAAAGGCCCCCCAGCGCAAAAAACGCATGGGTTTCTGATAGGCCGGGGGTTGCTGCTCCTTGCGTTTTTCGTGGGCCGGAAAAAAGCGGTGCATGATGAGAAGGCCCACAAAACCACCGATGGGGTGCAGGCCCCTGAGCCAGCCGGTGCTGGTCTTTGCCTCTGGCCCCAGGGAGCTGTTGAGCAAAACCAGCGTGGCCATCACAACCCCCGCCGCGCCCACGGCCCAGCCGTTCCATTTTTTCACGCTCACCGGGTCCAGCAGCACCAATACGCCGCCAATCAACAGCAGGTGGCTCACCACCACGGGGCTGATCTGCCAGCCCGCCACGGTGAAGGAACTCACCCGCCAGTCGGGGCCAAACCGGGCCAGGAAAATGCCGTGCAGCACCATGGCCAGCGCCGCCGCCAGCAGGGCAGGGGCGTGAGCGGGCATCCGTTTGATCGAGGGCAGCGCCCCCCACAGCGCCGCCAGGGCCGTGAGGGACATGACCAGACCCGCCACCATCACCACCTCGCCACTGAAAAGGCCATAACCCACGCTCAGCGCCACCACGGCGGCATAGAGCGTCACCGCCCGCCCGCCGAGGCGGAAGATGATTTGCGGCATC
>CAYJOG010000032.1:0-7906 GCA_964371695.1 uncultured bacterium | reverse complement strand
GTTTGCTGTGTCATTTGGCGGTTTGCGCAGGGGCGGGGGTGGCGGGGGCCAGGGGGGGTGTGGGCCACGGTCCACAGGCCGCCGGTGAGCAGCAGGCCCGGCAGCACCACCGCCCAGGCCGTGAGGTTCAGCACCTCTACCAGTTTGGCGCGGGGCACCAGCAGCGGCATGGCCGAGGCCATGAACAGCCAGGCGCTGTAAAGGGCGGCCACGGTCAGGGCGGGCAGGGCCATGGCGGGGGCCACGGCGGCGCGGGCCACAATCTTGTTGTCGCAGTTCGCCACGGGCCGGATTGTAGGCATATTGCACTTCTTCACCAGAAAACACGGAAATGAACAAACTGATATTCTGGAGGCATGAAACGACTGCTTACTTTTCTGCTGGTCTTCGGGTTGCTTTTTTCGGCGCAGGCCATGGCCGCGCCTGCTGGCCTGGTGATGATGGTGAAGGGCGACGCCAAGGTGGGAGGCAAACCTCTCAAACCCAAAATGCCCTTGAACAAGGGTGAAAAAATCACCGCCGCCGCCGGAGCCATGGTGCTCTACCTCACACCCGCCGGTCAAAAGGTGCTGGTAAAAGGCCCGGTCACCCACGCCGTGAGCGGCGGGGGCGCGACGGCGGGCTCGCCCGGCGCGGCCGCCAAGGCCATGTCGCTGCTCAGCAAGGGCATGTCCAACATGGTGGACAAAAACCGCGATTTCAAAAGCCAGGGTGGGGTGGGGGGCGTCAAGCGCAGCGGCCCGGCCACAGGCTCACTGGTGCTCACCTATCCCCTCAACAGCGCCATCCGCGAAGACCGCATCAGCATCACCTGGCTGGGAGACAAGGGGGATTACAAGGTGACGCTTGCCGACGACACGGGCATGGAGTGGTTCAATCTGGAGACCCCCGAAAACGTGTTGCATTACCCCGACTCGTTGCATCCCATGAAACCGGGGGGCATGTATACGCTCTCGGTGGAAGGCCCCGCCCAGGGTGCGAGCACGCGGCAGACCAGCACCTTCTGGTTGCCCGAAGAACAGGAACTGGCCGAACTGGACCGTCAGTTGGCGGAGCTGGAGAAAGAATTCGCCAGTGAGCCGGAAGCAAAGCTGACGCTTCAGGCGGCTTTGCTGGAGGCGGGGGGGCTTTATCACGAAGCCGTGCAGTTGCAGAACGAGTTGCTGAAACGCAACCCCAAAGACATCGTCGCGCTGATACAGAAACTTCAGCTACAGGAAAAAATGGGCGACACCGCAGGGGCGACACAGACCCACACATTGCTGGACGCCCCGCGCTGAACACCATGACGGGCAAACATTTTTCATGGTCCCGGCACATGGTGGTGTGGTTGTTGCTGAGCGCCGTGTGTTGTGGTGTGTTGTGGCTTGGGGTGTCGTTCCGGCCTCTGGAGAAATACGAAAACATGGCGGTGGACTATCTGTTTTTCCTGAGGGGAGAACGGAAAGCCACGCCAAAAAAATCCCAGGAAACACCCGACGCCGTGGTGGTGGCGCTGGACCCGGCCACGCTCAAAAAAGTGGGCCGCTGGCCCTGGCCCCGTGGGGTGATCGCCCGCCTGCTGCACCACGTGTGCCGGGGTGAACCCAGCACCGTGGCGCTCGACGTGCTGCTGGACCGCGAAAGCACCGATTACGCCCCCTGGTTTTATCGCCGGGACAGTTCCTTTGACCCCAGGGCACAGGACAACATGTTGAACCACGCCCTGCGATCGTGCCCCGCGCCGGTGCTGGCAGAGCTTTACAAGTTCGAAGGCGGCAGGCAGCAGACCCTTGGCCCGGCCCGGCCGTTTCAGATCAAGGAAGCCTCGGTGGGGTTTGTGAACCTGCCCCAGAACGCGCTGGACCAAAGGGTGCGCAAGTGGCGGCCCGTGTGGAAAGACGAAAAAACCGGCCATCTCAAAATGGCGTTTGCCCTGCGGGCCTATCTGCACCACCAACGCCTGGGCGAAAAAGACGTTTCACTGGCGGGTGACCGGTTGCGTGTGGGCAAAATCACCGTGCCCCTGGACCGCAACGGCGAGATGTGGATCAACTGGACCGCCGCACCGCCGCAAAAAGAAACCGGCGAGCCGGTGGGTGTGATTTCGGCCAAAACCCTGCTCGAAGAAACCGAGCCGGACATGATCGCCATGGTGTCGGCCTTTTTGGTGCAGGGCAAGGCGGTGTTCATCGGCCTGACGGACCCGGAAGAAAAGGACATGTTCAACACGCCCTATGCGCTGAATCCGGACCTCTCGCCGGGCTGGGCCAACATTGGCGGCGTGCGGGTGCATCAGCAGGCCATGCAGACCCTGCTGGACGGGGCGTTTCTGCGTGATCAGCCCGTGTGGCTCACGGTGCTTTTTCTGGCCCCCGCCTTTTTTGCGGTGCTGTTGAGCGTACCCCTTTTGACCATGGGCGTGCTGGTGCTGGCGCAACAGCGGTTTGTGTCGCTGGCGCTGGTGATGCCCATGGTGACGCCCGCCGTGACGCTGATGCTGTCGGGGGCCATGGGGCTGGTTTATCGCCTGCTGATTGTGGACAGGGAAAAACGCCAGACAGCCAATCTGTTCAAAAGTTACGTGGCCCCGCACGTGTTGCACGAACTGATGAAAAACCCCGACGACCTGGGCCTGAGCGGCAAAAAGAGCGAGGTCACGGTGCTGTTTTCAGACGTGCGGGGCTTCACCACGCTGAGCGAAAAGCTGGACCCCGCCGAGCTGGTCACGGCGCTGAACATCTACCTCACCCGCATGACCGAAATCATTTTTGAGCACCAGGGCATGGTGGACAAGTTCATCGGCGACGCCATCATGGCGGTGTGGGGCGCACCCACCGCCGGGCCGCAAGACCGCGAAAAAGCCCTGGACGCCGCCCTGGGCATGGTGGCGGCACTGAAGGAGCTGAACCCCGAAATTGAGCGGCACGCTGGCCAGCCTTTTGCCGTTGGCGTGGGCCTGAACAGCGGCATGGTCACGCTGGGAAACATCGGCAGCAAAAACAAGCTGGATTACACCGTGATTGGCGACGCCGTGAACCTCGCCAGCCGTCTGGAGAGCCTCACCAAACAATATGGTGTGCAACTGCTGGTGAGCGAAAACATCGTGGAGGGTCTGGCGGACAAATATCACCTGCGCTCACTGGACCTCGTGATTGTGAAAGGCAAAACCCGCCCCATCGAGATTTTCGAGGTGCTTGGCAAACGTGGGTGAGGCGATGTTTTTTGAGCACCCGCAAAAGGCCAGGAGAAGTGCGTTGTTTGAAATTGAGATTGGGGGGCTTTGCCCCCCAAACCCCCCACTGGGAGGCCGCCGGGCCTCCCAGACCCACCGAATTTGGCGCTACGCGTTGAAGAACCAAAGCACTCCCTCCCGCCGTCATTCCCGCGAAAGCGGGAATCCAGTTGAAACCAAAAGGTTTTTTGACCTTTGTTTTTATGCCACAGGCGAGACGCCCGTGGCTACTACGGAGAATGTCAGATTGGCTTGTCGCCCTGCGGTTCCCTCAGGTTGGACCACCCATGGCCGACAAAGCCCGCCGTGGTGGCTCAACCTGTCAGGAACCGCCATAAGCTGGGGGTCCGGGGGTGAGGCGGGGTATTGCCAGAGCATATTGATGCGCTTGCCCGCCGAACGGGCATCCAGGGATGGATGCCCTGGAGGCAGCCGCCATGGATGGCCAGGGGCTTTCCTGTTTTTCGTTCTTCCCCCGGCAGGGAGGCGGGGGCGGGGACGGAGTCCCCGCTGAACAAAAACGTGGAGATAACGCATGAAACCAAATGGGCCACCGAATCCGTTGTGCCGCTTCAGCAGATCACCTTTGTGCTGGACGGTTACAACGTGATCGGCACGCTGCGGGGCCAGGGTTTTGGCCGTGAGGGCAGTCTGGCGGCGGGGCGCGAAAAACTTCTCCGCTGGGTGTCTTTACTGGCGCGGCGCTGCGCCGATGTGCAGGTGGTGTTCGACGGCACGGTGAAATCCGAAGAACGCCGCCACCGGGTGGCGCTGCACTTTACAGAAAAGGGTCGCAAACACTCTGCCGACCGGGCCATCTGGCGGCTGGTGCATCGTGACTTGGCCCATCAGGCGGTGGTGGTGGTGAGCGCTGATAAAAAGGTGATTTCCGGCAACCACAAAAAAGCGCTGGCGGTGTGGTCCCCGGCGGACTTCAAACAATTTATGATGCACCACGGATGGCCACCCTGAGAGCCTGTTTTAAAAGTCCGTCGTGGACTTTTAAAACCCAACGCCATCGGGGGCAAAGCCCCCTTGGCGGGCAAAAACCTCTGTGTTTTCAACACTTCGGTTTTTGGAGCGGGCCATCCATGGCCCGCCGAGCTTGGTTGCAAACGAACCTTCATTCGTTTATAAACAGGCTCTGAATAACACCTCATCACCCCAAATCGTCATGCTCAACTCGCCCCAGCCTGTGGGCACGGGAGATTACGAAAACCGAGCGGGGTTTCCGGCCCGCACGCTGGCGGCCCTGGGGGTGAGCACCCGCGTGGTGATGACCCACCAGCCCCGGTGGTATGAAACCACCCTGGCGGCCCCCCTGGCCATTCTGCTGATGACCGGCAGCCCCAATGTGCATCAGTTGTTGGCTGAAAGAAAAAAGCGCGGCTTGCCCACGGTGGTGGAAATCAGTGACCACTTCATGGCGTTTCAGGCAGGCAATCCCCTCAGGGCTTATTACAGTCAGGCCTGGGTGCAGGACGCTTTTCTGTGCCAGATGGCGGCGGCGGACATGGTGCAGTTTTCCAGCCCCGGCCTGCTGGCCCGTTTTGGTGAGTTCGCCGCCCAGACCCTGCTGGCGCAAAACGCCGTGGAGCCCGCCATGCCCCTGGCTGGCCCCGGGGACAGCGGGCCGATTGGCCCCTCGCCGGATGCACCCTGGGTGGTGGGGCTGGCTTTCAGCGCCGGTCACGCCGAAGACGCCGCCCACGCCGTGCCCGCCATCTGGCGTCTTGTCAACCGGCGCAAGGACGTGTGGGTGGAACTGATGTGCGACCCGGCGCTGTTTGCACCTTTTCAGGCCCTTGGGCCGGGGGTGGTGCATCAGCCGCCGCTGCCTTACCGGGAATATCAGGAGCACCTCAAAACCTGGCACGTCACGGTGATTCCTTCCACCACCGACCCCTTCAACCTGTGCCGCAGCGACGGCAAGTGGCTGGATGCCGCCCGCGCCGGAGCCGTGGGTGTGGTTCCCCGCCAGACACCTTTTTCTCTCACGGTGCGCGAAAACCAGACCGGCCTTTTTTATGAGAATCTGAACGAACTGGACGCCATCGTAGAGGCGCTTTTGAAACAACCCGCCGAATGGGACAGGCTGCGGCGGGCCGCCCAGCGGCATGTGAACGAAGAGCGGAACTGGCACGTGGAAATGGAACGGCGGCTGGCGGTGTATGAAACCCTGCAACCTGCCCTGCAACGCCAGTCGGCTGCCCTGGCCGATGAGTCCCAGGGGCCAGAGGAGGGCGCGCTTTATGCCGCGCTGGCCGTGCTGAGCGGCCTGGACACCAGCCAGAACTCCCAGGCCGCCAAAGAGACGCTGCTGGCGCAGACCCGTTCTCATCCCGACTGGCCTGCCCCCTGGGAAAATCTCGCTTTGTTCAGCCAGCGTTTTCCGCCCGATGAATCCGCCCTGTGGCGTGCGCCGCCCAATGCCGAGTTGTGGTTTTTGTGGTATCAACAGGCCCGGATGGACCACTTGCCGCCGGAACTGGATTTCTGGGCCACAGCCCACGGTCTTCAGGCCATGGGCGACCTACGTGCGGACAGGCCCGCCGAAGCACACGGTCATTTGGCCGAGGCGCTTCGCCAAAACCCCAACTCCACGCTGGCCCTGCGGGGGGCAATCCTGATGGCGCTCCAGGCCGGGCGGTCGGTCAAAGCATCCAAGCTTTTCCAGAAACTGGCGCGGGTGGATGCAGCCACCGCCGCGCAACTGGGTGAGCAACTGGGGTTGCGCCTGCCATGAGACCCCGCATCAGCCTCATCACACTGGGTGTGGGGGACTTGACGGTCTCCCGCCGGTTTTATGAAAACCTGGGGTTTCCGGTGCGGGCCGAAAGCGTTGGGGACGTGGTGTTTCTGGATTTGCAGGGCGGCCTGGTGCTGTCGTTGTATCCCCGCGAAAAACTGGCCGAAGACGCGGAGGTGTCCAGCGAGGGAAGCGGTTCCCGGGGTTTCACGCTGGCCCACAACGTGGCCTCTGAAAACGCTGTGGATGAAACGTTGCAGGAGGCGGTGAGGGCCGGGGCCACGCTTCAAAAACCCGGGCAAAAAGTGTTTTGGGGTGGATATTCAGGCTATTTTGCTGATCCCGACGGTTTTTTGTGGGAAGTGGCCTTTAACCCTTTCATGGATCTGACCTGATCGAAACCAGTGGCTCGGGAGGATTCGGGAAGGAAAGATCGACAAAGGTCAGGCCGTCGCAGCCAGATTTTCATACAGGCTGTTCACCTGATCGTCGTCGGCGATCCAGATTTTGGAAAGGAGTGCGTGCCAGGCGTCATCGGGCCGCCACACCCTTAACCATCCCCCCTGGTGGATGGCAATGCGCATCAGGACGGTGAACAGTGAAACTGCTTCGTGGGTGGGTGGCCCCATCCGGGAAAAATCCAGCACCATTCTGGGGAAGGTGCGGGCAAACCGCAGGAAGGCGCCGCCATCACAGGCGGATTGGTGCAGGCCAAAATTTGTCATGGGCACCAGCAGCGCCACATCGGCTGGCAAAAAGTCCACCGCATGAACAGCCAGGGTTTTGTCTGTTGAGAGAGTTGTCTGGTCCATAATTCATCAGACATGGCAAAACCCATGCCAAAACCTGATCCGGCGGCAAAGCGCCAGCGCCTGTTCCATGTCTGTTGCCCCATTCCGGCATGGTGGGGCTAACCAGCGGGGGAATAGTTGAATTTGAATATTCAAAATGGCACACTGCGGCCACTACATTCTGGAGGTGTCGCCACATGCCAGTGGACCCCAAATTTATCGGAAAAATCTACGATCCCGTGGTCTACAAAGTGGGCCGGGAAAAAATCAGGGAATACGCCCTGGCGGTGAACGACAAGAACAAACACTACCTGGACCTGGACTTCGCCCGGTCCACTCCCTATGGCAACCTGGTGGCCCCGCCGATGATGGCGGTGGTCTATGCCAAGGGCATGTTGGAGAAAGTGCTGTTTGACAACGAACTGAAGCTGAACTTGCCCATGCTGGTGCACGGTGGCCAGGAGTTTACCTTTCATAAAGTGGTGCTGGCCGAGGACGAAATCACCACCACCGGCAAAATCGCCCATGTCGAAAACAAGACCAAACCCGACGGCAAACCCGGCAACACCATTGTGGTGATGGCCACCGAAAGTCATAACCAGAACGGCGAACTGGTGAGCGAAGGCAAGTGGACCTTTGTGGTCCGCGGATAACCCAGGAGGCAATCATGGAACCCAAAAACTTCACACAAATTGTCGGGCCTTACATGCCCATCTATTACGCCGGTGCGAGCGGCGACTTCAACGCCATTCACATCGATGACCAGTTCGCCAAGGCCGTGGGCCTGGGCAGCAAGATTCTGCAGGGCCTGTGCACGATGGCCTTTGCCCAAAGGCTGGCCACCGACACGGTGGGGGATCAGGACCCCGGCAAGCTCAAAAAACTGAGCGTGCGCTTTAACGCACCGGTGCGGCCCAAAGACAAAATCAGCCTGGAGGGCGAAGTGACCGACGGCGAAGGGGGCCTGAAGCACATCGGCATCAGCGCCAAAAACCAGGACGGTGTGGAAGTGCTCACGCAGTCTTTTGCGCTGGTGGAGGAATAAACCGCAGGCAGGCGTCAGGCTGCAGGTGTTTTTGTTTTAGGCAGCACAAGCCTCTTGCCCGCCGTCATTCCCGCGAAAGAGGGAATCCAGTCAAATATAAAAAACAA
>CAYJOG010000031.1:13180-13464 GCA_964371695.1 uncultured bacterium | reverse complement strand
GGACGTGGAAGACCTGAAAACTGTTTTGCGGGACACTTCAGGCGAGGCCACACCCAACGACAATACCCTTTGCCGCGAGGGGGATTACTACGTCACATGCAACGCCCTGGTGGCCGACGTGGGCAGCCACACCATCCACGCCTGCGGTGGACGCCCCAACCTGCATCCCTTCACGCCGTTTACGTTCTGACATCTGACACCATTGCTGTCTGGCTACAGGAAAATCTGACAGCAGTGGGGGGGGGGGGGGGCCCCCCCCCCCGGCCCCCCACACAAAAAGGGGT
>CAYJOG010000031.1:1340-13170 GCA_964371695.1 uncultured bacterium | reverse complement strand
AAATCTCACTGCAGTGGGGCGGGGGTCCCGCCCGCCCCACTGAAAGAGAACAGAAAGGTGTGATGCTTATGTTTCACCGGACTGCCGCTTTCGCGGGAATGACGCCGAAGATTGAACTCACCCCGCTGGGGCGTCTTCCACACGGATCACCGACGCCACGTTTTTGATGATTTTCTGCTGGCGGATTTCCCTGAGCGCCGCCCGCAGGTTTTTCTCCGTCACGGCGTGGGTGATCCACACCATCTCGGCTTCGCCTGCGTCCACCCCTTTTTGAATGAGGGAGTGGATGCCCACGGCATGGGCCGAAAACACCTGGCTGGTGGCCGCCAGCACGCCGGTTTTGTCCTTCACGGTCAGGCGCAGATAAAACCGGCTGGTGATTTCGGCGGCGGGCAGAAGACTGGCGTGGCCGTGCCAATGCAACGGCGGCGGCGGACTGGTGGCTGCTGCGAGCATGTCGGCGATGACGCTGGCGGCGGTGGGGCCGCCCCCCGCGCCACGCCCCACCAGCATGAGGGGCCCAAGGGGCTCGGCTTGCAGATAAATGCCGTTGAGCACGCCATCCACATGGGCCAGCGGGTGGGCCAGCGGCAGCAGCGCCGGATGCACACGGGCGTCCAACTTTCCGCCCGGCAACTGCTGCACCATGGCCAGCAGCTTGATGCGATATCCCAGTTCGCAGGCATACGTGATGTCACGGGCCGCCACACCGCCAATGCCCTCGCGGTGCAGCTTGCGCCAGTCCACAAATCGCCCGCTGACCAGCATGGCCAGAATGGTGAGTTTGTGCAGGGCATCGTGGCCATCCACGTCAAAACTGGCGTCGGCCTCGGCATAACCCAGCGCCTGGGCCTGTTTCAGCGCGTCTTCCAAAGGTGCGCCTTCGTTCTGCATGCGCGTGAGGATGTAATTGGTGGTGCCGTTGAGAATGCCCATGAGTCGGTGGATGCGGCTGGAGCGCAGGCTGCTGGTGACCGGGCCGATGACGGGAATGCCCCCTGCCACACTGGCTTCGAAATAAAGCGGTGTCTGGCCCTGGGCGTTGTGACAGCCGGGTGTGGTGAAAAGCTCCTCGGCGTGTTTGGCCAGCACGGCCTTGTTGGCGGTCACCACCGCGCGGCCAGTGGCCAGCCCCTGACGAATTACGTCGAGCGCGTCGGTTTCACCCCCCATCACCTCCACCACCATCTCCACGGCGGGGTCCTGCAGGGGTTTTTGCAGGCTGGTGGTATAGGGCCAGGGGCCGGTGCGTTTTTTGCGGGTCACCACGTGGCGCACGTCAAACACCACACCAGAGCTTTCGGCATAATGCTGGTGGTTCTGCTTCAGCGCCGCGAGCACCGCACCACCCACCGTGCCTGCGCCATAAAGCGCTACACCAATTTTGCGGGGTTTGTTTTTGCTGGTCTTTGACATGGCGCGCAGTTTAACAAAGGCGGCGGATTCGCGGCTCCGGTAATGCGCAAATCTGCTTGGGCTTTCCAAAACCCCAACGTCCCCGGTTATCTTGGCGTTATGAAAAACCACCTCGGCTCTTTTGACGGCAAGGCCGCCGCCAGCTAGGCCCAAAACTTCCCCGAACTGGCGGCGCGACACTGGCGGGACTTCTGGGGCAGGCCCGTTTCCAGCATCGGCGCGGGCAGTTATCTGGGTGAGCCCGACGAAGCCACCGACCAGCTTTATGTCGCCGCCATGGCAGCCGCCGTGAGGGGTGGCCTGAACATGCTGGACACCGCCATCAATTATCGCAACCAGCGCTCAGAGGGTTGCGTGGCCCAGGCGCTGGCGCTGCTGGACCAAGAGGGCATCCCCCGCAGCGCCGTGCTGCTGGCCACCAAAGGCGGTTTCCTCAGCCCCGACGCCCGCGACCCCCGCCCCGCACGGGTGTATCTGCACGAAGAACTGATTCAGACCGGCGTGGTGAAAACCGATGACATCGTGGCCGGTTGCCACGTGATGACACCGGCCTATCTGCGTCACCAGATTCAAAAAAGCCTGTCCAACATGCAGGTGGAGACTCTGGACGTATATCACCTGCACAACATTGAAATGCAAATCGAACACCTGGGCGAAGAAGAATTTTTCGCCGCGCTGGCCCTGGCTTTTGAAGCACTGGAGACAGAGGCCGCAGCCGGGCGCATTGGTGTGTATGGCCTGGCCACCTGGAACGGTTTTCGTGTCGCGCCGGACGAACCCAACTTTCACGGCCTGCAAAAGGTGTGGGACACCGCCCGCGCCGTGGGCGGAGAGCATCACCACTTCGGCGCCATTCAGTTGCCGGTGAATCTGGCCATGACCGAAGGGTATCGTTTCCCCAACCAGCCCAGGGGTGAGGACACCCTCAGCACACTGCAACTGGCGCAGGATCTGAACCTGTTCGTTTTTGCCAGCGCCTCGTTGTTTCAGGGACAACTCAGCCGTGGCTTGGCCCCCGGCCTGAAGGAAAAACTGGGGAGCCCCACCGACGCCTCGGCGGCCATCCAGTTCACCCGCAGCACACCGGGAATGGGCGCCGCGCTGGTGGGTTTGAAATCAGCTCCTCACGTGGTGGAAGCCCTGAATGTCGCCGCCACGTCACCCATGGAAAAAGAAATTTTTGAGGGGTTGTGGGGATAACGGGAATCAGGCCGATGGATTTTTGTGTGCCTGTGAATGAGGGGTGAGGCGGGGTTCTGCCAGAGCATATTGATGCTCTGGCCCGCCGAACGGGCATCTACGAGTTCGAGCGGAGTCTTTCTGGGTGCCCATTGGGGCACCCAGCCGCGAGAAGGCGATAGCGGGGATGCCCTGGGACCATCCGCCATGGAGGGTCAATGGCTTTCATCTTCATTTGTTCCCCCGGTGGGGGTGCGGGGGCAACGCGCCCCCGCGTGAACAACCAAAATCACCCACACAAACCTTGAGGAGTCTTAACTGCTCATTTCTTTGGCCTGGGGTTCCTCAGCCAGATAGATGGGGCGGATGGTGTTGGTTTGGTAACTGGCGATGCAGTTCAGCGCCACGTGCAGGGCATAGAGGCTGTCTTCGCCGGTCACCAGGGGTTCGCGCTTGCCCTTCACGATGTCCAGGAAAAATTCCAGTTCATTCAGCAAAGGTTCTTTTTTTTGCACCTTCGCCTCACGGGCCCAGGACTTGTCGTACACCACAATGCTCTGGGCCACAAAATCCAGGCTGGCCACGCCGTTCAGCCCCACCACATTCAGTTCACGCACCTTGTGGGGGGTGAGCCAGCTCAGGTCGATGTGCCCGGCCTGACCGCTGGCGAACTTGAGCATGATGCTGGCGTGGTCTTCGTGGGTGTGTACCCGGCTGCCCGCGATGGTGAACGCCTGGGTGATGGCCGAGTTCATGAGATAACAGAAGATATCCACGTCGTGGGGGGCGAGGTCCAGAATGATGCCGCTGTCTTGAATGCGCCCCGGATAAGGCCCCACCCGCTTGCTGGAGATGGTGACCACTTCGCCCAGAATGCCGTCTGAGATGATCTCCCGCAGCATCTGCACGGCGGGGTTGAAACGCTCGATGTGCCCCACCATCAGGCGGCGGTCATATTTTTTGGCGTGGCTGATGATGTCGCGGCCATTGGCCACGGTGTCGGCGAGGGGTTTTTCCACCAACAGGTGACAACCGGCCTCAATGGCCGCCAGGGCGACTTCTTTGTGAATGGTGGTGGGCACCACCACGCTCACGGCGTCCAGATTCTGATCCAGCAGTTCGTGATAGTCGGCAAAGCCGGTGACGGAAAACTTTTTGGCCACCTCGGCCCTGGCCAGTTCGTTGGGGTCGGCAAACCCGATGAGTTCCACGCCGGGGAACTGCTCCCAAATGCGAATGTGATGCTGGCCCATTTTGCCAGCACCGATAACCCCCACTCGCACTTTTTTCATTCTTCATCCCCCCGTTTGGCGCGGTCTATCACTGTGCAGTATCCCCTTTTGGTGGGCTGTTTCAAAAAGTCGGCGAGTTCCTGCACTTCGGGGGCAGGCCCCAGGGCGGCCACCTCGGCAGAGACTTTTGCGTAATCAGGGTTTTTTTCGTTGAGTTGGTGCATGGGGCCATCCAGGGCCTGTTGCAGCAGATGGATGGTGTCGTCGCTCACGCCGCTGCGTTGCAGACCCACGCTGTTGATGCGAAAAATGCCCGCTCGGTAGCCGCCCTTCACCAGCATGAAGGGGGGCACGTCGTTCAAAAGCGCGCTGTAACCGCCAATCATGGCCAGCCGCCCCACCCTTACAAACTGGTGCGCGCCGCTCATGCCGCCAAAAGTCACGTTGTCACTGATTTCCATGTGGCCGCCCAAAGACACCTGATTGGTGAGCACCACGCCGTTGCCCAGGTGGCTGTTGTGGCCGATGTGGCTGGTGATGAGCAGAAAACAGCCGTTGCCCACGGTAGTGTTTTCGCCTTCACCGCTGGCGCGGTTGATGGTGCAGAACTCCCGCACCACGTTGCGATCGCCCAGCACCACGCCCGATTTTTCACCCCGGAACTTGATGTCCTGTGGCGGGGTGCCGATGACGGCGTAGGGAAACACCTGATTGTGTTTGCCCATCACGGTGTTTTCATCAATAAACGCACCGTGGTGGATGGCGCAGCCTTCGCCGATGACGACACCCGCCGCGATGGACACGCCGGGGCCAATCGTGACCCCCTCGCCCAATTGAGCGCTGGGGTGAATGCTGGCGGTGGGGTGAATGTGCTGGTGGGCCATAAAAAGGTCTTCCTTGGGCAGTCAGGCTAGCTTCCACCGCAAACGGCAAAGCGTGAACCTGAGTGGGTAGCCTTATAATGAAATAGCAATGCTTGGCAGAAAAATAGCATTAAACTTTTCTGTTTTTTATCAAAAATCAAGATTTTTCCGTGATGTTTCATTCAGGTACTCCTTAATTTCCAGCCCCACACCATGCCATTGACCGAAAAATGGAATGTTCAGAAAAAAACCGTCACCTCCTTATCCATGTCACCCCCTGCCCTGCATTCCTTTTGTCTATCTGCCCCAGAACACCGCCAGGGGCTGGGCGAAGACCTGTGGGTTTTTTCCACCGGCCAGGGGGTGGCTCTTTTGGCAGGTAAACGACGGGAGATGGCCACGGCCCTGCGCCAACCCAGCCCGCCGCCATCGCCCAAGCCAAACCCACTTTTGGCCCGCCTGGGATTTGTCCCCCGGCGTTTGCCGTGGGAATGACGGTCAACCTCCGCTGGGCCCCCTGCGGGACAGCCACTGCATGAACGCCGGAAAACTCTGTTCAAACTGCACTTCCAACCACACTTTTTCGCGCACGCTGGCCGTTTTCCAAAAGTCATCCAGCCACGCCTTGATGGCCTCTTTGCCGTCGCCATTGTGAGAAAAATCCACCACGTCTTGTGGCGCTCCACTCAAATGAAGCAATTCACTCAGAGAAGAGTCCACAGTCGTGTGCTGGACAAACACGGGCGGCAAACCGGTGAGAAGCCAGGTGGGGGAAACACCAAACTGGAGGTACATCTGGATCACCAGCTCCTTGGGGGCCTTGCGCTTGCCGTTTTCGTAGTTCTGGTAACCCGTCATGGAAAGCAGCAGGCGGGAGGAAAACTCGTCTTGCGTCAAACCCAGTGTCTCCCGCACCCGGCGCAAACGCTCCGCCACTGCCCCGTCCTGACATGTATCAGCCTTTGACAATGCAATATCTTCTGGAGGGTTGGTATTCAAAAGGAATAAATGCATTTTGGCAAACTTTGATTCAAAAATGAAGAAACACGACCAAGACGCCTTTTGTCTACCAATCCATTTCTATTTTTTTGCTTCGGACACGAACCGATGGTAGGAGGAACAAAAACGAGTTCGTACCAAAAAAAGCGTGCTTTTATGGACCTTTTTTGGCCAAGCGTTCGTTCCATGCGTTCTTGCATCATCATTGTTTCTCTCCTGCGCCCATATAAAGGATAAAGGGGTTTTATTATCTTCGTAACTGATTGTGAGCGGCATCACACAATTGAAGTTAATTTTTATATTTTTGTGTTTGACATTTCCTATTTCGTTTGCACAATAGCAACATTCATGAGTTATTTCATCCTTGACATCTCTTCCGCTGACAATGGACAAGGCTCAGAAGGTCCCTCCATCAGCCTGTATCAGCGTGTTCGGGGTGGTTTTGTGGCCCAGGGAACTTCCTTTAACCGCTGGTGTGATCACCACGGCATCAAACGGCAAAACGCCCGCAAGGCCCTGCTGGGCCAGTGGCATGGCCCCAAGGCCGACGCCCTTTGCCAAGCCATGCTCAAGGCAAGCCTTGGCAGGGAAATGACACTTTCTCGAGGAGGCTCTTAATGACCGTGTTGTCAGTGGATGATTCAAAAGTCGTCAAGAGCATCCTTTCGCTTCTGCTCAAACCATTGGGCGCGCCAGAACTGATTGCCCAGGACAACCTGCAAGACGCCCTTCAGACCCTCAGCCATCGACAGCAGACCGGTCGCCCGGTGGACCTGGTGCTCACGGGCCTGCGTTGCAAGGGATTGCCCATTGCTCCGGTCACAGCTGCGCTTGGAGGATTTCAACTGGTGCAGATTGTGCGGGGCAATGTGCTGGACCCGGCCTTGAGCATGATTTCGTCCCTGTTTCCCCAAGCGGGCCGACTGATACCCATTCTGGTGCTGACTTCTGAAAACGATCCCGTCTTGATGGATCAGGTGAAGGCCGCCGGGGCCAACGCCGTACTCAACAAAACTTTTTATTTTCACGCGGCCAATCAGAGCAGTTTCCGGGATGTGGTGAGAAGTCATCTGCAACCCATGTCGGCCTGCGCCACCGCCTCGTGATGCCAGTTTTCTACTTCAAACAATTTTTGATTCAGTAGTTTTTCACCTTTTCGTTTTGCAAATTGGCCTGTTGATTGCCAAGGCCCTCCTGCACCCCAACACCCCCTGCACGAGAACCCAAAAACCATGTCCAACGAAATTGATGAACTGCAACAGGCCCGTGAAGAGTTCCTGGCCGAGGTGCGCGAGGGCATGGTCACCATCAGCGCCGCCCTGATGACGCTGGAGGGAAGCCCCCACGATCACACCGCCGCCAAGAACCTTTTCCGTGTGGTACACACCATCAAGGGCAATGCCGCATTTTTTGGTTTTTCTGCCATTGAGCGGCTGTGCCATGCGATGGAAGAACCCCTCAGCGTCATCCGCAACGATGCCAGCATGCTCACCACCAGTCTGGCCAGCGTGCTTTTGCGTTGCAACGATACGCTGGGGGGCCTGCTGGGGGAACTCAGGGAAAACGGAGCCTTTACCGCCCAGGTAGAAGGACTCATCAACACCCTTGCGGGGCAGGGCGCCCTCCCCTCCCCTTCGCAAATCCCCGCAGAAACACCAACACCGGAAACATGCTCTGAAACGATTGAACCAGAACCGGTTGCAGGGGCCATTCCGGGCCTCACCGAAATCCCTGGTCCCATTCTGGCCGAAACGGGCTTTGGCGCAGCCGGGGCGCGGGATAACACCATTCGTGTGAGCACCCCTTTGCTGGACAACCTCATGAATCTGGTGGGTGAACTGGTGCTCACGCGCAACCAGTTGCTGCAACAGAGCCAGACACAGCCCGGCAGTTTCAGCAACGATTACATCCAGCGGCTCAACGCCATCACCACCGCCTTGCAGGAGAACATCCTCAAAACCCGCATGCAGCCTGTTGCACAGGTGTTTTCCACCATTCCCAGACAGGTGAGGGAGCTGTGCCTGGCTCTGGGCAAGGAATGCCGGGTAGATTTTCAGGGCGGCGAAACAGAGCTGGACCGCACCCTTCTGGAGGGTCTGAAAGACGCCCTCACCCACTTGGTGCGCAACGCGCTGGATCACGGCATTGAGTCGCCCGCCGAGCGTGAAGCCAAAGGGAAGCCTGCGCGGGGCACGCTTTGTCTGCGGGCCTATCACGAGGGCGGCCGGGTGCATCTGCTGGTGCAGGATGACGGCAGCGGCATTCATCTGGAAACCCTCAAGGCCCAGGCCCTGCGGCAAAACCTGTTGAGTGAAGCCCAGTTGAGCCGCATGGATCACAACCAGTTGATGGAATTGATTTTTCACCCCGGCTTCAGCACGCGCGAACAAACCAGCAACATCAGTGGCCGGGGCGTGGGCATGGACGTGGTGAAGGCGCGCATTGAATCGCTGGGGGGCACGGTCACGCTGGTGTCGGTTCCCGAAAAGGGCCTTTCGGCGCATCTCACCCTGCCGCTCACCCTGGCGATTCTGCCTGCGGTGATGATTCAGAACGGGAACGAGGTCATGGCCATTCCCCAGGCTTCGGTGAAGGAAGTGGTGCATTTCACCGAGGCCAATTTTCAGTCCATGGTGCGTCAGGTGAGCGGCGGCCACATGCTGCGGCTGCGGGGCCGCCTGTTGCCGCTTTATACACTGCAAGGATTGCTGGGGGGTGCGGAATTGCTCACACCCGGCATGTATGGCTTGGTGCTGGACACCGCCGGACGGGTGCTGGTGGTGGCGGTGGACCGGGTGATGGACACCGAGGAAATCGTGGTGAAACCCCTGAGCCGCGAACTGGGCGCACTGGGGGTTTATTCCGGCGGCACCATTCGCGGGGGAGGCGAAGCGGCGCTGATTCTGGACCCGGCGGGCCTGACCAAACGGGCCAACCTGCACGAAGAAACAACGCTTGAAAACGAAAAGGACGAAGCGGAAACCATCCCCGAAGAAACAGAAGCCCTGCTGCTGCTGCGGCAGGGAAGCGTCACACTGGCGGTGCGCCTGAGCGATGTAGCGCGTCTGGAAAACGTGGAAGCCAGCGCCATCCAGCAGGGTGCGGGGAGGCGGCTGATGACCTACCGGGGTCAACTCATGAATCTGGTGATGGCCCAGGACTGGCTGCCCCTGGCTCCGGTGGTAAACCCAGATCAGTGGCCCGTGGTGGTGATGAACCAGTCGCCCCCCATGGGCCTGTGTGTGCAGGAAATTCTCGACGCCGTCGCCGTGCCCAGGATAAAAAGCACAGACACGCCGGTGGAAGGCGTGGAAACCGAGGTGCTGGTCAACGGCATGGCGGAGAGGTTACTGTCCAGTGAAAAACTCAGCGAATGGGGGGGCAAAAGAGCCGTTTCAGTCAAGACTCCAGACCACGCAGCACCCCAAAAAATAAAAAAGGAAAAACAGGCCGCCCCTGTCTCAGACGTTCAGAAAAAACGCATTCTGGTGGTGGATGACAGCAAAACCATCCGCAGCCTGCTCAAGACACGGTTGGAGTCAGAAGGCTATGCGGTGGACCTCGCAGAGGACGGCGTGACCGGCCTGGAAAAACTCGAGACCGGGCAGCCTGATCTGGTTATCAGTGACGTGAACATGCCCAACATGGACGGCATCGCTTTTGTCAATCAGATCCGCCAGCAGGAAAAACCCGGTGATCACCTGACCGTCATAGCCGTCACCAACGAACGGGACGAAGACACTGTGCGCCTGGGCATCGAGGCCGGTTTTGACAACTATCTGTTCAAGCTGAACATGGACGAAGTCATCCACACCCTCGAAGCCCGTTTTCGCCAGATGCTGGAAGAGAGCGCGCCGTGAGACTCGCCACCATACGCATCGGCGTGCATCATTTCGCCGTTGAACTGGAGAAGGTGCGGGAATTTTTGCCGCCACAGTTCCCCACCGCCGTGCCCCTGGCCCCAGAGCCTGTCATGGGCATTCTGAATCTGCGCGGAGACATCATCACCGCTTATGAAGTGGCCCCGCGCCTGGGCGCCCAGCCCCGCCGCCTCGAAGAAGGCCCTTATTACATGGTGGCTTTTGTGGAGCACGGTGTGGCCGCAGTGGCGGTGGACATGCCCGGCGACGTGTATGAATGGCATGAAGACCACTTAAGCCCCACGCCACCCGCTTTGCGCACTGGCGGGGCGGATTATTTCAATGGTGTGTTTGACACCGAACTGGGCGTCGTGCCCTGGCTGAATCTGGAAACCCTCGTGAGTCAGAAAACCCTGCAAGTCTGAGCCGTCCATCCAAGGAGGATAAATGTCTGTCGCCACCCGAACCTCGCTCTATGAACGCCTTGGCGGTGCAGCCGCCATAGCGGCGGCCGTGGACCTTTTTTATCAGAAAGTGCTGCGGGACAAATCCCTCAAGGGATTTTTCAAACACACTGACATGGCCCACCAGCGCCAGCAGCAGGTGGATTTTCTCACCACCGCGCTGGGGGGGCCCGATGTGTATCAGGGCCAGGACATGACGAGCGCCCACCACAACATGGGCCTCACCGAGCGCCACTTTGGCGCGGTGGCGGGGCATCTGGTGAACACCCTTCAGGAACTGGGCGTGGCCCCGAACCTGATTGATGAAGTCGCTGCTTTGGTCAGTCCCCTCAAGGAGGAAATCGTCACCATGAAACCATCCGCCACCCTGCAACGCCCCGCGCCTTCATCCAATGGCAACGGCCACACCACTGTGCTGGATCGCCTGGACGGCCTGCGCAACGCGCTGGACAACCTGGGCACCAACGTGTTTGTGGCCGACCGCAAGGGCAACATCGTTTTCGCCAACAAAAAAGCAGGGGAAACCCTGGCGAAGATGGAAGAAACCCTCATGGCCGAGTTTGGCGTGAAGGCCACGCAGGTTGAGGGCGGCAGCATTGACCGGTTTCACAAGGGGCCTGCGGCAGAGCGCATCCGCGCCCTGCTCAAGGACATTCACAACCTGCCCCACCGGGCCGCGATTCGGGTGGGTCAGTTGTGGCTGGACCTGAACGTGAACGCCATCGTGCTGGATGACGGAACCTATGGCGGCGTGATTGTGAACTGGGAGGAAATCTCCCAACTCAAGCGCGCCGAAGACGACGCGGCGCGGCTGAAAAACATGATGCAGAACATGCCCATCAATGTGCTTTTGGCTGACCTGGATTTCAATTTCATTTACATGAACCCCGCCAGCGAGCGCACGCTGAAATCGCTGGAGCACCTGCTGCCCGACAAGGTGGAAAACCTGCTGGGCCGCTCCATTGACATCTTTCACAAAAACCCCGAAGCCGTGCGCAACATCATCAAAAACCCCAAAAACCTGCCCCACGACGCGAACATCAAGCTGGGGGAAGAAGTGCTCAACCTGCTGGTCAACCCCACCTACAACGCCAAAGGGGAATACATCGGCCCCATGGTGACGTGGCGGGTGATCACCGAAGACCTGGCCCTGAAAGCCCGCGAAAAGGAAATGCAGGAACAGGTGCGTAGCGACCGCGAGGCCCTTCAGCAAAAGGTGGACGCCATGCTGAATGTGGTGAACGCCGCCAAATCAGGCGACCTCACCACCACGCTTGAAATCAGCGGCGACGACGCCGCCGGGCAGATGGCCCAGGGCCTGGGGCTTTTTCTGGGTGACCTGCGGGACAACCTGAAAAAGGTCGGCCAGATTGTCCACAACCTGATGCAGAGCAGTGAGGAACTGAACAGTATTTCCAACACCATGGCGGGCGCAGCAGAAGAAACCAGCGCCCAGTCCTCTGCCGCCAGCGCCGCCAGCGAACAGGTGGGCCGCAGCACTGAAACCGTGGCCGCTGGCACCGAAGAAATGTCCGCCTCCATCAAGGAAATCGCCCGCAATGCTGCCGAAGCGGCCAAGGTGGCCGCCCGCGCCGTGCAGGCCGCCAGCGCCACCAATGGCACCATCGCCAAGCTGGGCAACAGCAGCAACGAAATCGGCAAGGTCATCAAAACCATCACCGCCATCGCCCAGCAAACCAACCTGCTGGCGCTCAACGCCACCATCGAGGCCGCCCGCGCCGGCGAGGCGGGCAAGGGCTTCGCGGTGGTGGCCAACGAGGTGAAGGAACTGGCCAAACAGACCGCCGGGGCCACCG
>CAYJOG010000031.1:0-1330 GCA_964371695.1 uncultured bacterium | reverse complement strand
ACATCACCCAGCGCATCGAGGACATTCAGCGCGATACCAGCAGCGCAGTGGACGCCATCGCCAATATCGAGAGCATCATCCAGGAGATTGACGCCATCTCCAACGCCATCGCCATCAGCGTGGACGAGCAAACCACTGTCACCAACGACATCACCCGCAACGTGGGTGAGGCCGCCCGGGGCGTGGCCAGCATTGTGCAGAACATCGGCGCGGTGAATCAGGCTGCCCGCAACACCGCCGAGGGCGCAGCCAGCACCCAGATGAGCGCCCGCCAGTTGCTGGATCTCTCCAAACCGCTTCAGTCCTGGTTTGAGGGCTTCAGGTTATAAAAACCGGAAAAACCCATGCCCCCCACCGCCCTTGCCAACGTCCCCGCGCCCTCCCCCGTCACCCATCAGCAGGTGCTGATCATTGAGGACAGCCTCACCTTCCGGCGCATCCTCAAAACCGCTCTGCAACAGGTGCCCGGCGTGAAGCTGGCGGGAGAAGCCGATTGCGGCGAAGAGGGAATCAAAATCTTTCGGGAACTTCACCCCGGTGTGGTGCTGCTGGACCGCCAGATGCCCGGCCTGGACGGCCTGGAGGTTTTGAAAATCATCAAGCAGGAGAGACCTGCCACGCGGGTGATTCTGCTGTCTGGCCCCAGTCACTGGAGCGCCCGGTATACCTTTGAAGCCCTGCGACTGGGGGCGGAGGATTTTTTGCTCAAACCCGCCAGCAAGGGCAGCCCCGAAAAAACGTTGGAGCATCTGGCTGGCCTGCTCGCCGACGCCATCATCCGGCGCGCCCGCCTGCCCCAACACCGCCCCCCAACATTCCCCAACCCGCCCCGGCCCGGGGTGGGGGGGGGGGTCGACGAGTCCGGCGGCCCCCAGGCGCTGGAAACTTTTTTTTCGAGTTTCACCCAGCCCCCCCGTTCGCCGGTGCTCATCGTGCAACACATTCCCAGGGGATTTGCCGCCTCGCTGGCAGAGCAACTGGGGCGACGCACACCGCTGAAACCCGTCCTAGCCTGCCACGAAATGGTGCTGGAACCCGGCATGGTGCTGCTGGCCCCCGGCGCGGAACACATGGTGGTCAAACGCCAGGGCCAAACAGTGCGCGTGCTGCTCAATCAAGAGAATCCGGTAAATTTCTGCCGCCCGTCGGTGGACGTGCTTTTTGAATCCATGGCAGAAACCTATGGCCCAGAAGCATTGGCGATGGTGCTCACCGGCATGGGCTGCGACGGCCTGAAAGGCGCGCAGGCCCTGCGGGCCAAGGGAGCGCAGGTGATGGTGCAGGACGAGATCAGCAGTGTGGTGTGGGGCATGCCCGGCGCAGTGGCTAA
>CAYJOG010000030.1:0-13473 GCA_964371695.1 uncultured bacterium | reverse complement strand
GCGTCAATCAGGCCGGAGCCATTTCGCCCAATTCTCCCGCCCCGTTACTCCAGCCGGGTCTTGCCCATCAGGTACTGGTCAATGGCTTTGGCGGCTTGGCGGCCTTCGTAGATGGCGTGAACCACCAGACTCGCGCCGCGTTTCATGTCGCCTGCGGCAAACACGCCGGGCACGCTGGTCATGAAGTTGACGTCCACCGCCACGTTGCTGCGGGGGTCCGTGTTCAGGCCCGCCTGTTCGATGACGCCGTGTTGCTCTGGCCCCAGAAAACCCATGGCCAGAATCACCAAGTCCACCGCCAGCACAAATTCGCTGCCGGGGACCTCCTGCATTTCGTGGCGGCCATCTGCCCCCAGTGACCACGTCACCTTCACGCCGTGCAGGTGCGTGACATTGCCCTGGGCGTCGCCCTCCAGCTTTTTGGTGAGCACCCCCCACAGGCGTTCGCCGCCTTCTTCGTGGCTGGTGCTGGATTTCAGTTTTTCGGGCTGGGGCAAAATTTCGAGCTGGTAAATGGCCGCCGCGCCCTGGCGGTGACTGGTGCCCAGGCAGTCGGCCCCCGTGTCGCCGCCGCCCAGAATCGCCACCCGTTTGCCCGTGGCGGTGATGCTTTCATCCTTGGGCACCAGCACGCCCGCCAGACGTTTGTTCTGCTGGGGCAAAAAGGTCATGGCCTTCACCACGCCTTTCAGATCTGCGCCGGGCACCGAAAGGGGCCGGGCAAAACCCGCCCCCGCCGCCAGCAACACGGCGTCGAAGTTTTTTTGCAGTTCCTCCATGGTGATGTCCGTGCCCACGTTCACACCGGTGCGAAACACCGTGCCCTCGGCCTCCATCTGCTCCACCCGGCGGGCCACGAGGTTTTTCTCCATCTTGAAATCGGGAATGCCGTAGGTGAGCAGGCCCCCCACGCGGTCGTCGCGCTCGAACACCGTCACGCTGTGGCCGGCGCGGGTGAGCTGCTGCGCCCCCGCCAGACCCGCCGGGCCGCCGCCAATCACAGCCACCTTTTTGCCGGTGAGTTCTTCGGGCGGCTGGGGGGTGATCCAGCCGTTGTCCCAACCCCGGTCGGCGATTTCGCGCTCCACCTGCTTGATGGCCACGGGTGGGTCGGTGATGCCCAGAATACATTCGGTTTCGCAGGGGGCGGGGCACACGCGGCCCGTGACTTCGGGGAAGTTGTTGGTTTTGTGAAGGCGGTCCACCGCGTCTTTCCACCGACCCGCATACACCAGATCGTTCCAGTCGGGAATGATGTTGCCGAGCGGGCAGCCGGTGTGGCAAAAGGGCACGCCACAGTCCATGCAGCGGGCGGCCTGGGTTTTCAGGTCGTCTTCGGCAAAACGCTGCTCGATTTCGCGGTAGTCCTTCAGGCGTTCCGCCACGGCACGGCGGGGGGCTTCCTGACGGGTGTATTCGATGAATCCGGTGACTTTTCCCATTTTGCGGCTCACTTCTTTGAAGTTGGAATTTGGAAATTGTTGGCTGGATGTTGAATAAGGAGGCATTGTCCCCTCTCCCCTTTATGGGGAGAGGGTGGCGCACAGCGCCGGGTAATGGATGCGGGAGGTTTTTTGGGATTGCGGCAGCATATTGATGCTGCCGGGCGCGTCTAGCGGCACGACAGTGCCGGGGTATTCAAAAGCAAAAAAACCAAATGAAGTTTTTGTTCTTTTTTTCAGGCAGGCAGGATGCCTGCCCCACCAAAAACTGGTTTTTTGTTCATATTTTGCCCCTCGCCCGGTCCTTCGGACCACCCTCCCCCCAAAGGGGGGAGGGAACGATGGCGCATTTTGATGGCCCCCCATTGCGGAATTGTTGGTCACCATGGCTTTTCACGAGGCGGCGGTTTTCTGTTGCCGGGCCAGTTTCTCCAGCACCGCCTTGTATTCATTGGGCAGCACCTTCACCAGTTTTTTCACGGTGTCGTCCCAGTTTTCCAGACAGGCCTCGGCCACGGTGCTGCCGGTGTGGTGGTGGTGTTTCTGGATGAGTTCGCGAACCTCTTCGATTTCGGTGGCGTCGGTGAGAGGCTCCAGCCCCACCATGCCGGGGTTGCAGCGGTGGCTGAACTGGCCCTCAGCATCCAGCACATAAGCCACGCCGCCGGACATGCCCGCCGCAAAGTTGCGGCCCGTCGGCCCCAGCACCACCACGCGCCCGCCGGTCATGTATTCGCAGCCGTGGTCGCCCACGCCTTCGGTCACCGCCAGCGCGCCGCTGTTGCGCACGCAGAACCGCTCGCCCGCCACGCCCCTGAAAAACGCCTGGCCCCCCGTGGCCCCATAGAGCACCACGTTGCCCACAATGCTGTTTTCTTCGGCCTTGAAGGTGCTTTTTTCGTGGGGGCGCACCACCAGCACACCGCCGCTCAGGCCCTTGCCGGTGTAATCGTTGGCGTCGCCGATGAGTTCCATGGTGATGCCCCTGGCCAGAAACGCGCCAAAACTCTGGCCCGCGCTGCCGGTGAAGGTGATGTGGATGGTGTTGGGGGCCAAGCCCTCCAGCGCATATTTTTTGCTCACCTCAAAACTCAGCGTGGCCCCCACCGTGCGGTGGATGTTGCGGATGGGCAGGCTGAGCTTGACCGGCTGGCGGTTTTCCAGCGCCGGGGCGCACAGGCGGATGAGTTCGTTGTCCAGTTGGTCTTCCAGGGCGTGATACTGCACGGTCACGTTGAGCCGGGCGTATTTTTTGGGGGCGTGAATGACCTTGAGGATGTTGCTGAAATCCAGGCCTTTTTGCTTCCAGTGGGTGATGGCGGTCTGGGTGTGCAGTTTGTCCACACGGCCCACCATTTCATCAAAAGCGCGAAAACCCAGCCGGGCCATGTACTGGCGGATTTCCTCGGCCAGGAAGAAAAAGAAATTGACCACGTGTTCGGGCTGGCCCATGAACTTGGCCCGCAGGGCCGGGTCTTGCGTGGCGATGCCCACGGGGCAGGTGTTGAGGTGGCACTTGCGCATCATGATGCAGCCCAGCGCAATGAGCGGCACGGTGGCGAAACCGATTTCATCGGCCCCCAGCAGCGCCGCCACCACCACGCCGCGGGCGGTTTTGATCTGGCCGTCGGTCTGCACCCGCACGCGGCCCCGCAGGTCGTTCATCACCAGCACCTGCTGGGTTTCGGCCAGGCCGATCTCCCAGGCGATGCCCGCATGTTTGATGCTGCTGAGCGGGCTGGCGCCGGTGCCGCCGCTGTCGCCGGAAATCAGGATCACGTCGGCCTTGGCCTTGGCCACGCCCGCTGCGATGGTGCCCACCCCCACATCAGCCACCAGCTTCACGCTCACGCGGGCCTGGGGGTTGCTGTTCTTGAGGTCAAAAATGAGCTGGGCGAGGTCTTCGATGCTGTAAATGTCGTGGTGGGGCGGCGGACTGATGAGGGTGACGCCGGGCATTCTGTATCGGGTTTTGGCGATTTCTTCGCTCACCTTGTGGCCCGGCAACTGGCCGCCCTCGCCGGGTTTGGCCCCCTGGGCGATTTTGATCTGCAACTCCTGGGCCTGAGAGAGGTAATAACTCGTCACGCCAAACCGTCCGCTGGCCACCTGCTTGATCTTGCTGTTCTTGCTGTCGCCGTTTGGCAACAACTGATAACGCACCGGGTCTTCGCCCCCTTCGCCGGTGTTGGACCACCCGCCGATGCGGTTCATGGCGATGGCCAGGGTTTCGTGGGCCTCCTGGCTGATGCTGCCATAACTCATGGCCCCGGTGGCGAAGCGCTTGACGATTTCGCTCGTGGGTTCCACTTCTTCCAGCGGCAGCGGCTCGGCGGCCCAGGCAAAATCAAACAGGTGGCGCAGGGTGGCTTTTTCGGGGTTGTTGTCCACGTGGTCGCAATATTCCCGAAAACTTTTGAGATCATTTTCGCGCACGGCTTTTTGCAGGGTCTGCACCATGGGCGGGTTGATCATGTGGAACTCTGCGCCCCGGCGGAACTGGTAATGGCCGCCCAGATCCAGACCAGAGAGATTGGCCACTTCGCCGCCAAAAGCCGCTTCGTGGCGCAGCTTCACCTCTTGGGCGATCACCGCCAGATTCACGCCGCCAATGCGGCTGGGGGTGCCGGTGAAATATTTTGAAATCACGTCGGGGTGAATGCCGATGGCCTCGAAAATCTGCGCGCCCTGATAACTTTGCAGGGTGCTGATGCCCATTTTGCTGAAGATTTTGAACAGGCCCTTGTGGATGGCCTTGACGTAGTTTTTCACGGCGTCTTCGGGTGTTTTGCCTGCGATCAGGCCCTCGTTCACCATGTCCTTGAGGGTTTCAAACGCGAGGTAGGGGTTTACGGCGGTGGCCCCATAACCCAGCAGCAGGGCAAAGTGCGACACCTCCCGCGCCTCGCCGGTTTCAACCACCAGCCCCGCACGGGTGCGGGTGCCCTGGCGGATGAGATGGTGATGCACGGCGCTGGTGAAAAGCAGCGCGGGAATGGGCATTTGCCGCGGGCTGACGCCGCGGTCGCTGAGGATGATCACGGCGTAACCGTCTGCAATGGCCTGATCGGCCTGGGCGCAGATTTCCGCCAGTTTTTCCGCCATGGCCGCTTCGCCTTTTTCGGCGTCCACCAGCGTGCTGAGGGTGATGGCGCGGAACTCCTTTTTCAGGTTGTGGCGCAACTGTTCCAGTTCCTGATTGCGCAAAATGGGGCTTTTGAGGCGGATGAGGCGTGCGTCGGCGGGGAGCTCCTGCAGCAGGTTGCCTTCGCCCCCCAGATAGTTCACGTGGGTCATCACCATTTCTTCGCGGATGGCGTCGATGGGCGGGTTGGTGACCTGGGCGAAAAGCTGCTTGAAATAGTTGTAGAGCACCTGAGGACGGTCGCTCATGGCTGCGAGCGGCGTGTCGTTGCCCATGCTGCCGATGGGTTCTTCGCCGTTGGTGGCCATGGGGGCCAGCAAAAAGCGCAGGTCTTCCAGGGTGTAACCAAAGGCCCGCTGACGCTCCAGAATGGTGCCGTGTTTGGGCTGAGCCGCCTTGGGGGCTTCGGGCAGGTCTTCCATATCCACGATGTTGTCGGCCACCCACTGGGCATAGGGTTTCTGGCTGGCCACCGACTGCTTCACGTCGGCGTCAAAAAGAATCTGGTGCTTTTCGGTGTCCACCACCAACATGCGGCCGGGGGCCAGTCTGCCCTTGGCCTGGATTTCTTCGGGGGGAAACTCAATAACCCCTGCTTCGCTCGCCAGCACCACCAGACCGTTTTTGGTGATGTAGTAACGCAGGGGGCGCAGGCCGTTGCGGTCCAGCGTGGCGCCAATCAGGCGGCCATCGCTGAAACAGATGCCCGCCGGGCCATCCCAGGGTTCCTGTCGGCAGGCCTGAAACTCATAAAACGCCTTGCGGCCTGGGTCCATGTCGGGGTCGCCGGTCCAGGCTTCGGGAATCAGCATCATGAGTGCGTGGGGCAGGCTATAACCGGCCATCACCAGCAGCTCCAGCGCACAGTCGAGGTCTGCGCTGTCGCTGCCGCCAGGGGGAATCACCGGGAAAACCTTTTTCAGGTCCTCGCCCAGCAGGTCGCTCTGCATGGCGGCTTCGCGGGCGGCGATCCAGTTTTTGTTGCCCTTGAGCGTATTGATTTCGCCGTTGTGGGCGAGATAACGAAAGGGCTGGGCCAGGTCCCAGGTGGGGAACGTATTGGTGCTGAACCGCTGGTGCACCAGGGCCATGGCGCTCACGAGGTCCGGGTCGCTGAGGTCGGGAAAGTACGGCTCGATCTGGTGCGCCAGCAACTGGCCCTTGAAGATGAGCTTGCGGCTGCTGAGCGAGGCGATGTGAAAGTGGGTGTAGTCCTCCAGGCCGCTTTCGCGCACCGTGCGCTCGATGACCTTGCGGATGACAAACAGCTTGCGGTCAAAGGCGTCCTGGTCCAGGCCACTGCCGTTTTTGCCCACAAACACCATGGCCATGTGAGGCTCCACGTCGCGGGCCTGTTCGCCGATGCAGCGGTTGTCGGTGGGCACCTCGCGCCAGCCCAGCAGGGTCTGGCCCTCGGCCTCGATGACTTCCTCCACCACGCCGATGCACTGGCGGCGCTGGTCGGTCTTGCCGGGCAGCATCACCATGCCCACGGCATAGTCGCCCTCGGCGGGCAGGGCGATGCCCTCTTTGGCGGCCACCTTGCGCAAAAAGGCGTCAGGCGACTGCATGAGAATGCCCGCACCGTCGCCAGTGGCGGCGTCTGCCCCCACCGCGCCCCGGTGGGTGAGGCAACACAAGGTGCTCAGGGCCTTCTGGATGATGTCGTGGGATTTTTCACCTTTGTAATTCACCACAAAACCCACACCACAGGCGTCGTGTTCAAAGGCAGGATCGTACAAACCGTTTTTTTCGGGGAAACCCATGTCGCCCCCCCTTTCGTAGAATGAACCCCCCTTGGGATTAAGGGGCTGGAGCTTATTCGCTATGTTTACGCACAACGGGCATGACTGATTCGCTGGGTAAAAAGACCTGCCCGGTTTATGTTTTCTGGTTTGCCGGTTTCATCCGTGAAACCTTGCAAACAACGCCGCACGCCCCAGCCCAACCCGAATAAGGACATGATTGTCATGGCTTTTTACTCCCAGGGCCCATTTTTGACAAGCGCCGTCCGCCTTGGGGCGGCGGCGGGAACGGCCATCCATGGCCTCTGGCCGTGGATGCCGCCAAACGGTTGATATATAAGGGTTCCATAAAAACGCTCCAAGAGGGCCACTCCCGCCATGCGGCGGGTTTTTGGACCGCCTATTTTAAGGTTTGAGGAAGCCTGTTATCAAGGAAAGTGAAAAGCCGCACAAGGGGGGCGGCAGAGTTTTGACGAACACCCTGCCAAAGAATTATGCGCCCTTCTTTGACGCTGCATGCGGCGGTTTTTATTCTCCCGCCGTCATCCCCGCGAAAGCGGGAATGACGGCGGGGACGATGGCTTTTGTTTTTTTCGACCTCCAGCCGCCAAACACCAACCACCAACCCCAAGCCGCCATCTTCCAACCTCTACGCCGTCTGGCTGTCCCCTTCCTCTTCCGTCAACTTCAAAAACAGCTCCTCCAGTGTGTGGTCCTGCACCCGCTGGTTCGCCAGGGCGTGCAGCTCCTGCTGCGTGCCCACCGCCAGCAACTGGCCGTGGTGCAGAATGGCGATGCGTCCGCACAGCTCCTCGGCCAGGGCCATGCTGTGGGTGGAGAAAAACACGCAGCGGCCCAAGGCGGCGTGCTCGCGGAAAATGTCTTTGAGCTTTTTCACCCCGGCGGCGTCCAGCCCCACCATGGGTTCGTCCACCACCAGCACCGGCGGGTCGTGCAGCAGCGCCGAGGTGATCACCACCTTCTGGCGCATGCCGTGGCTCAGGTGGCGGATCAGTTCGTGCCGCCACTCCCACAACTGAAACTCCCCCAGCCAGCGGGCCATGCGTTGTTCCTGCTCGGCCTGGGGCACGCCGTGCAGCGTGGCGGTGAACGAAAGAAACTCGGTGATGCTGAGGGCTTCATAAAGATAGGGCCGGTCGGGGATGTAACCCATGCTGCTTTTGGCCGCCAGCGCGTCTTTCACCACGTCGTGGCCGTTCAGGCGCACGGTGCCGCCGGTGGGCAGCAACATGCCGCTCAGCACCCGCATGGTGGTGGTTTTGCCCGCGCCGTTGGGGCCGAGAAAACCAAAAATCTCGCCTTGCTCCACCCGCAGACTCAGCGGATGCAGCGCCATGAAATCGCCGTATTTTTTATACAGGCCGTCGAACTGTATGGCGGGGAGCGGGGCGTTCATGGTTTTTCCTCAGTGTAGAGAATCTCGATGCGCCCCTGACCCACAAGGTTCATGAGCGGCGAAAGCGCCCGCACGTCGCGGCCCTCCATGAAACGCAGGTGGGTGGCGTCGGTGGGCATCTGGCCCAGCGTGGCGTCGGCGCTCAGCCAGTGGCCGTTCACAAACACTTCGTTCCAGGCGTGGAACAGAAACACGCCCCGCAGCATCACCACGCCCCCCACCACGCGGGTGGGCACCCCCGCCGCCCGCGTCAGCGCCGCAAACAGCGTGGCGTGTTCGTTGCAGTCGCCTTTGCGGTCCCGCAGGATATCCACAGCGCTGGGCAGACTCACCACCGGCATTTTCTCAAGCCCCTGATAAACATAAGAAAGTATGCGCCGCACGGCAGGCTCACCCGCCGCGCCACGGGTGAGTCGCCGGGCCAGCGTGGTGATGGCGGGGTCCCGCGACTGAACCAGCACGGTGGGGGCCAGCCAGTGGCGGCGCTCCTGAGCAGTGAGGCCCTGGTCAGACCGGGGAATGGCCGGATGCACCCACAGTTCGCCGCCCACCAGTTCCTGCCCCCGGCCCGCCATGGCGTTGAAGCGCGACAGGGGCACACCGCTCACGCGGTAATGGGCCGTGACCACGCGGAAAGAGTCGCGGATGGCTTTGCCCGTGGGGTGAATGGCGGTGAGCTGAGCGATGTCCGGCAACTGCTTGCGATTGCGGGCCAGGGCCTGAACCTCTTCAAAACTGATGCGTTTGCTGAAAAACCCCAGGGTGCTCTGCTCGCTCAGCACGTCGCCGTAGCGGTCCAGCGTCATGTCCAGCGGCACGCCTTTATAAATGTAACGCACCCGCAGCACCCGCTGGCCCTTGGGGGTTTTGCGCCAGCCTTTCACTTCGGCCCGCAGGGTGGCCATGGCCAGGTTCGCCGGGTCCAGCACCGTGAAGGTGAACACCTCGCCCCCTTTGGGGCTGCGGCTGAGAATGTACCGGGGGATTTCGTCGTAAAAAATCATGTCCGGCGGCAGGTTCAGGGTCAGGCGGCGGTCCATGCCCTGTGTGCTGCTCACCTTGAGCGACATCCGGCGGCGGGGGCCTTCGGGGCGGTCCACCCGGCCCTCGGCATAAAACCCTCCGGCGGGGCTGTTCAGGCGAAAATCAAACCTGGTGAACTGCCCCTTGCTGTTGGTGTAGACACTGCCCACGGTCTCGACATCCTGGGGGCGGCCCAGCACCTTGAGCTTCACCACCATCAGGCTGTCCTGGCGCGTGCCGCCGTCCTGCTCTGGCAGCGTGGTTTTCATGCTGTAACCCAACGGCGTCTGTTTTTCGCCATAAAACAGGCCATAAAACCGGGTGCCGGTGCGCTCGGTGAGTTCGATGTCCAGCAGGCGCTGTTCGCTGCGGGTCACGCGGCGCTCGTGCTGGTCATAAAGCCGCCAGGTCATGACGCCGAACAGCGGCAGCAGAAACAGAGAGGCCAAAAGCCTTATTCCCCTCTCCCCTTTACGGGGAGAGGGTGGCCCGAAGGGACGGGTGAGGGGTTCAACAAAAGGCAAAAAAACCAAATTTCTTTTTGGATTTTTTGTCCACATTTCGCCCCTCACCCGGTGCTTCGCACCACCCTCTCCCCAAAGGGGAGAGGGAACGATGTTTCCTGTTTTTCTCAGGAACATGAAAACGTAAAGCCGCTCCTGCCCGCCCGACTTGCAAAAAATCACTGGCTGTTCGGTTTGATCTGCTCAAATACAAATCCGCAACAGGCTTCTTCTCAGCCCGCCGCCACCGGCTCGCCCTGGCCCTGGAAGTTCTGCAGGCGGATCACCTCGTGGGTGCTCAGCACCTTGTCCAGGTCAATGATGATGAGCAGGTGTTTGCCCGATTCGTCCAGCCGGGCCACGCCCTTGAGAAACTCGCTGCTGATGCCCGCCACAATGCCCGGCGGCGGATCAATCTGGCTGTTGTGTACACGGCGCACTTCGTTCACGCGGTCCACAATCAGCCCCAGCACCGATTTTTGCCCTTCGGGAGACGTGCTCTCCACAATGATGATGCGGGTGTGTTTGTCTACCGGGCGCTGCAACAGGCCAAACTTTTCGCGCAGGTCGATCACGGCGATCACCGTGCCACGCAGGTCAATCACGCCCTTCACAAAGTCGGGGCTGCGGGGCACCTTGGTCATTTCCTTGAACTTGATGATCTCCTGCACCTGCATGATGTGTACGCCGTATTCCTCTTCGCCCAGGGTGAATGTCACCAGCTGGGTTTCGGCGAAGGTCTTGTTTCGCGTTTCTTCTTCGGCCATGGGGGAACAATGGTAGGCCCGCCAGCGGGCTGTGGCAAGGAGAGGGGTTTACTTCTCTTGCAGGGCGAACACCGCGTGGCAGGCGGTGCAGTGGCCCAGCAACTCGGCCACCTGACGGGTGGTATGGCGGGGGTCTTTTTTTGTTTTGGCGTCGGCGGCCAGTTTGTCGAACAACTGGTGCATGCCCAGACCCATGCGCATGAAATCCATGGGCAGGCGACCCTTCAGCTTTTTGTCGGCCACCCGCGCGCCCATCAGGCCAAAGGGTTTGGCCGCCGCCGCCACCGCCGCCGCGTCGCCCTTGTCCGCCGCCAGCAGAATGTTCTGCACGGCCCCCAACATGCCCCGCATCTCGCTCAGCACAAAAGCCCTGTCTGCCGCAACCAGTTGAATGACCTTGCGGGTCTCGGCTTTGGGCATTTTTTCGGTGGCGGCATGGAGTGACAATCCGGAAAAGCCCAGACAGGTCAGCAACAGAGTCCATATCACTATCCTTTTGATGGCCACGCCAATCCCCCTCAAAAAATCGTCCTGATTGTATCAATTCGGCTGCACCGGTTTCGGGGCTTGTGTTAACGTAACGCCATGTTGCGCCGAAGCCTGCTGGCGGCTCTGCTTGTTGGGTTATTGGGGCATGGCGCGGCCCCGGCCCAGACCCGGCCCCATGTGCTGGCGATCTGGCACGACCAGTCCGTGAGCAAGCAGGAATTCGCCCAGTTGCAGAACATGCTGCGCATCGTTGCCCAGGCTTTTTCCAGCACCCGCAACACCCCCGTGGCCGTGAAAATGTTCCCCAACAAAGACGCCGCCGAGGCCGCCGTGATGCGGGGTGAGGTGGACATCATGCTGAACAATTCCAGCGTCGCCCGCGAAAAAGGATTCAAACCTTTTGCCGCCTATGGCCTGTTCAACGAGCCTACTCCCAGGGAGTGTGTGTACGTCAACAAGGGCAGCGCCTATGACTCGCTGCGGTCTCTGAAGGGAAAACCCTTTGCCACGCGGCGCGACTCCGGGGTGCGGTATACCCGCCTGGGCCTGATGCTAAGAGCCAACCCCGGGGCGTTTTTCAAGCCCCTCAAGGGGGCCAAAAACGACGGCTCGCTGGCCTATATGCTTTCGCTGGGAGAAGCTGATGGGGCGTTGATCAACGTGTGGGCGGTGGGCCTGATGACCCTCACCAACCCCGGCCCAGTGAAAAAACTGCGGCGGCTGGAGTGCAACTTTGTGTGTCCGTCTTATGTCATGGCCAGCCCCAGGGTGCCGCCTGCAACACGCACCAGTTTCATGAAGTTCATGACCAACGTGCGGCAGGAAAAATCCCTGGCCCGTTACTGGGCCACCATCAAGTCGGTGGGGCTTGTGTTTGCGCCCTATGACGACGCCACCGACAAAAAATGCAAAGCCAGGGAGGCCGCCATGGAAAAAACACCCGGCGTGGCCCCGTGGTCTGGCGAGTTTGAAGTCTGGAACAGCCTGGAACAGAAAAGGGTCGGCGAGAACATCCCCAACGAGTGACCGAGATGGTATCCCGAACCACCTATGCCCAGGCCGAGCCGTTTGTCACCAGGAGCCTGTTTTATACAGTGCGCCATGTTGAGCAGGCGCACGAAAAACAGGCTCTTGCGGGCATGGATGCCCGCACCCAAAAACCTGCGTGTTTTCAACACTTCGGTTTTATGGCGGGACATCCATGTCCCGCCGACCCTGAGCACACAGCCCCACCGGCACCATGTCACCGAAGAGCTGCATCACATCACCCACGGCCAGGGCCGCATGACACTGGGCGAAGAATCGTTTGACGTGGCCGTGGGCGACACGGTCATCATCCTGCCCGGCACGCGCCACACCATCACCAACACTGGCCCGGAAGACCTGCGTTTTCTCTGCTGCTGCGCCCCCGCCTATTCCCACGACGACACCGAACTGATGGATTGAGAGAGCGCGCAACGGCTACACCACTTTTTGTTACCATGGCCGGGCGGTATTCCGTGCCCATGCCCCGTTCGTCGCCAATTATTTTTCTGTGTTGCCTTCTGAGCCTTTTTTCTGCCGCCACAGCCCAGGCATTCAACGTGCAGGAAATGGCCGCCCGCCCCACTGTGAGAGGTGTGCGCCACAGCATTCTGGTCTATGACCTGGACAGGGGCCTGCCCCTCACGGCGGTGGCCGACACCGAGCAGCTCATCCCTGCCAGCAACACCAAGGTGCTCACGGCCCTGGCGGCGCTGGACATGCTGGGGCCGAACTTTCGGTTTGAAACGCCGTTTTATCTCGTGCCCGGCCCCGCCGGGGGTCCCCCCACGTTGTTTGTGGCCCTGGGGGCAGACCCCACCTGGCGGCGTGAGTTCACCCCCAGCGTGATGGACCTGCTGGCCCCCGTGTTCTCGGCCCTGCGCAAACAAGGCGTCAGCCGCCTGTCCCGCGTGGTGGTGAACGACGCCCTTTTGCCCAGCGACGGACGCCCGCCGGAGTGGGAGGCCGAGGACCTGGTGTGGTTCTACGCCCCCGTCGCCAGCGCCGCCACGCTGGAGGCCAATTCGTTTGAGCTTCAGATTGGCCCCAAATGTGCGGGGGGCAAACCCCAGTTCACGGTTTATCCGGCCCAGCGGGTGGTGAGTCTGCAAAACCTCATGACCTGCGGCGGCGGCAGCACCGCCACGGTGAGCAAGACGGGACGCAACGCTTATAAAGTGACCGGCAGCTGGCGCGCCGGGCGCGTGATGAAGGACCGCTACAGCGTGGATGACCCGGCGGTGTATCTGGCCGACGCCCTGGTGATGGCGCTGTCCAAGGCCGGTTTCACATTTGAGTCCGGGGCCATGGTCACCAAGAGCGCCGTGCCCGGCGACGCGGCCGAGGTAGCCCGCCTCCGCTCGGCCCCCCTCAGCGCCATCCTCACCTTCATGATGAACAAGAGCGACAACTTCACCGCCGAAACGCTCTTTCATTTGCTGGGCACACGCCTGAGCGGCACACCGGGGCTGGCGGGCGCACGGCGGGGCATGGCCCTGTGGTTGTCCCGCAAGGGGCTTTCGACGGTGCAGTGGATGGATGGCAGCGGCCTGTCGCGCCAGAACCGCATGAGCGCCCGCGAACTGGGGCGGGCTTGGCTGGTGGCGTGGCAGGACCCCGGCTTACACATGCTGGTGGACACCCTGGCCATCGCGGGGCAATCAGGCACACTCGCGCGGCGGTTTTCGGCGCGGGACACGTCCATTGCACGGGGGCGCTTCAAGGGCAAAACCGGGGCCATGCGGGGCGTGAGCAGCCTGAGTGGCGTGCTCACCACCGCTAAGGGAAAACACCTGCTGGTGGTGAGCATCCAGAACGGCCACGAAAACGGCGCAGCCATCCGCCAGTGGCAGGATTATCTGGTGGCGGGGCTGTTCCGGTATAACTGAACCTGGAGCATTTTTAGAATAGATGTAGAC
>CAYJOG010000029.1:11639-13505 GCA_964371695.1 uncultured bacterium | reverse complement strand
AAAGTATTTTGAGACGGGTTCCGGTAAAGTTCCCCCGATGCGCAAAAAGAAAACCTCTGTAAAAACCGGCCTTGAGCGGGGCCTCACCAGTTATGGCGACGAAGCGTTTTCGGCCTATATGCGCCGGGCCTTCGCCAAGAGCATGGGGTTCTCTGGCGAGGCCCTGGGCAAGCCCGTCATCGGCATCTGCAACACCTTCAGCGAGTTCAACAACTGCCACCGGCATTTCCCGGAACTCGTGGCCGCCGTGAAGCGCGGCGTGTGGCAGGCGGGGGGTCTGCCCCTGGAGTTCCCCACCCTTTCGCTGGGGGAGATGTTCCTCAACCCCACCAGCATGATCTACCGCAACCTCATGGCCATGGCCACCGAAGAGCTGATCACCGCCCAGCCCATGGATGGCGTGGTGATGCTGGGGGGCTGCGACAAAACCCTGCCCGCCATGCTCATGGCGGCGGCCTCGGCGGATATTCCGGCGGCCTTTGTGGCGGCGGGCAGCATGATGACGGGCCGCTGGCGGGGCGAGCGCCTGGGGGCCTGCACCGATTGCCGGCGGTTCTGGGCCAGCCACCGGGCGGGCGAGTTGAGCGCCCAGGAGATTCAGGAAGTGGAAGACAATCTGGTGCCCACCAGCGGCACCTGCATGGTGATGGGCACCGCCAGCACCATGGCCTGCCTCACCGAGGCATTGGGGCTGATGCTGCCGGGCGGATCCACGCCCCCCGCCGTCACCGCAAACCGCCTGCGCACCGCCGAGGAAACCGGCAAGGAGATTGTGCGCATGGTGGCCGCTGACCTGCGCCCCAGCCGCCTGCTCACCAAAAAATCGTTTGAGAACGCCGTGATGACACAACTGGCACTGGGGGGCAGTACCAATGGTGTGATTCATCTGCTGGCGGTGGCGCGGCGGGCGGGCGTCAAGCTGAGCCTGGACGACTACGACCGACTGGGGCGCAAGATTCCCCTGCTGCTGGACCTCAAGCCCTCCGGCGCGGGATATATGGAAGATTTCGAAGCCAGCGGCGGCCTGCCCGCCCTGCTCAAACAGATCGAAAAACACCTGCACACCGGCGCGCGCCTGCTCACCGGCCAGACCTGGGCCGACGTGCTGAAAAATGTGTCCACCGTGGGGCATCCTTCTTCGGTGGTGCGGCCTTTGGACAAACCGCTCAAGCCCGCCCCCACGCTGGTGGTGCTGCGGGGCAATCTCGCGCCGGATGGAGCCATCCTCAAGGTGAGCGCCGCCAGCCCCCATCTGCATCAACACCGTGGCCCCGCCTGTGTGTTTGAAAACCTCGACGACTTGGCCCGGCGCGTGGACGACCCCAAACTCAACGTCAGCGAAAACGCGGTGCTGGTGCTCAAAAACGCCGGCTCTGTGGGCGCGCCGGGCATGCCAGAGGCGGGTTACATTCCCATTCCCAAAAAACTGGCCCAGGCGGGCGTGAAGGACATGGTGCGCGTGAGCGACGCCCGCATGAGCGGCACGGCCTTTGGGGCCACCGTGCTGCACATCGACCCGGAAGCCGCCGTGGGCGGCCCCCTGGCGCTGGTGCAGGATGGCGACGAAATCGAGGTGGACGTGAAGGGCCGCGCACTCACACTACACGTGAGCGGAAAGGAACTGGCCCGGCGGCGCAAGGCTCTCGCCACCCAGCCTTCCACCGTGGCCCATTTTTCACGGGGCTACAAAAAACTGTTCACCGAACACGTGCTGCCCCCCCACCTGGGCTGCGATTTCGATTTTTTGTGAGGGTCTGCTGGTTCATCCGAGTTGAAGGGCGTAGCCGCGATGTCCCCATCGCTGCTGTCGTGGGGGGGGGGGGGGGGCGGGGCGACCCGCCAGGAAAATAAACAACGAAGAGAAAA
>CAYJOG010000029.1:0-11629 GCA_964371695.1 uncultured bacterium | reverse complement strand
GTGGTGACACCGCACCTACTCCTCATTGTTAACCAGACGAACCACTATCCTCTCCCCATAAAGGGGAGAGGGGGCGATTACCCCAACCACCCCAACGGAAAATCCCGCCAGTTGTTCAGTTCGGCCAGCGCGGGCATGGGTTGGTGAAATCCCTTGCCGCCATAACCAAAGGTGCAGGCCAAAAGCGGTGTGCCCGCCATGAAGGCGCAAAGCGCGTCGGGCCTGCCATCGCCGGTCATGAGCAGGTTTTGCACCGGCACACCCAAAGTGGCGGCGGCCACCAGCAGGCTTTCGGGGTGCGGTTTGCGGTGGCGCACGTCTTCGGGACAAAGCACCAGGGTGAACCAGTCCGTCACCCCCAGCACCCGCAGCAGGCCGTGTGTGGCGGCGCGGGGTTTGTTGGTCAAGAGCACCACGGGCACGCGCCGCCGGATTTCCCCCAGCGTGGTTTTGGCGTGGGGGAAAAATGGCGTGCGGCCTGGGCTGGTGCGGGTGTAGTGGTTGATGAACGTTTCAAAAAGCCGGTCGTCGTGCTGCCGGGGGTCGCCCACCATCAGTCGGTTGAAAAGCGTGCGTGCTCCCTCCCCCACCGCCTGGGCCACCTGGGCCTGCGTGAGCGGTTTTTTCTTGAGGCGCGCAAAAAGCCAGTTCACCGACGCCGTGATGGCCGCCACGGAATCCACCAGCGTGCCGTCCAGATCAAAAGCCACGGCCTGAATGCGGGGACGAGAAAACACGGTGGAAGGGTAGCGTGGTTTGGTGGGGCTTTTTGTTTGAACCCCGGCGCTGTCGCGCCGCTGGGCACGCCCACAGGCAGGATGCCTCTTCTACCAGTTTTCTTTGGTGAGGACACCGCCGCTACTCCGGTGAGGTTTTTTTGTTTGACCCCTCACCCGGTCCTACGGACCACCCTCTCCCCAAAGAGGAGAGGGAACGATGGGGCTTTTCTTTAACCAGCTCCAACTTCTTGCTTCCAGCTCCAACTTCTTGCTTCCAGCTCCAACTTCTTGCTTCCAGCCTCCAACTTCTTGCTTCCAACCACCAACCTCCAACTTTCTGCTTTCATTTTTTACACCGCCAGTTTGGAACCCACCGAGCCGTTGTGGCCGTGTTGGGTCTGGTTGCCCGACAACTTGAAACGGTCTTCGTCTTCCAGACGGTCGGCCAGCAGACCCGCCGCCCGCGTGGCCAGGGCCATGATGGTCATCTGCGGATTCACCCCCAACGACGACGGCACACAGGAGCCATCGGCCACATAGAGATGTTTGACGTGGTGCAGTTCGTGATTTGGCCCCACCACGCTGTTTTTAGGGTCTGCCCCCAGGCGCGCCGTGCCCAGGGGGTGAAAGGCGTTGACTTCAAAATCCAGGCGCGCCGGTTGATAGGTCTTGAACCGCACGATGTCCCTGGCGGTTTGCAGACGGGGCCAGCGGCCAATCTGCGGATACACCTCAATGGCCCCCGCCGCGTGAAAGATGTCCACCAGGTGGTGCAACACTTTGGTGAGGGATTTCAGGTCGCGCTGGTTGAGCTGATAGAACGCACGGGGCTGTCCCGCCGGGTCGGCCACCACGCGCCCGCGGCAGGTGTCCTTGATCATGCCCGCGAAAATGGCCATGTGGTTGTAGCGGTCCATGAGGCTGGTGTAGCGCGGGCCATAGGGGCTGAGGGTGAGCGCCATGAGTTGCAGGGGCATGAAGCCGCCCTCCAGCATGATGCCTTCGTCCTTGAACTCATCCACGCCATAACCCTGGGGAATGCCGTTATATCCCCGCACTTCATCCTGCATGATGGCGATGGCCGACACCGCCGGGTGAATGGACAGGTTGCGCCCCAGCCAGCCGCTTTCGCGCCCCATGCCGTTTTTATCCAGCAGCAGCGGCGTGAACAGTGTGCCGCCGCTCACCACCACCGAGCGCGCATGCACCCGCACCTTGCGGGTGTGGCCGTCTTGCGTGCGGCCATGGGCCGTGAGGCCCGTGGCCCGGCCCTTGCGGGTGTGCAGGTGTTTCACTTCAAAGCCGGACAACAGCGTGGCCCCGGCCCTGAGCGCCATGGGAATGTAGCTGACGTTGGTGCTGCGTTTGGCGTCGGTGGGGCAACCAAAACAGCAGGTGCCCTGACCATCGCAGGAGGGCGCGTTGCGGGGCAGCGGGCCATGGTGTTCAAACCCCAGCGCGTCGCAGCCCTGGGCAATAATGTCCCCCACCCGGCCAATCCACGGCTGCTTCGCTGGCTCCACCTGCATCACGCCCGACACACGGTCATAAAAAGGGTCCAGCATGTCGCGGGTAAAAGGCAGGCCAAGATCTTTGCGCCACTCGGCGAACAGGCTTTCGGGGGGCACCAGACAGGTGCCGGAATTGATGGTGGTGCTGCCCCCCACCGAGCGGCCCACCGGCAGCGCCACCACCGGCAGCCCCAGTGTGGTGTTGGTGCCCGCGTTCACGAAAAGGTCTTTGAGGGTGTTCACGATGGGGCCGTTGAACTGCTCGCGCCGGTGCAGGGGGCCGCTTTCTACAATCAACACCGCCAGGCCGCGCTCGGCCAGTTCCTTGGCCATCACCGCGCCCCCCGCGCCGCTGCCCACCACCACCACGTCGCATTCCAGTTCCTCTTCGCTCCAGCTTTCGGGGGTGTACACACTGGCCAGCCAGGGGGCGGGTTCGTCTTTTACGCTGGCGCAGCGATAACCCGCGCCGTAGGCGTCAAAGGCTTCTTTGTTGTCGAAGTGCGCCAGCTTGATGGGCGCGGCCAACATGCGCAGCAGGGCGCGCAGCGCGGCGTTGTTGTCAAAAATGAAATCCAGCAGTTTGCCCGCCTGCTCGGTGCTCGCGCCAGAAAGCGACCGCCCCAGCACGGGAATGGCGGCTTTCTCTACAATTTGCAGCATCACGCCAAAGGCATTGCTTTCCACTTCGGGCAAAACGCCCAACTGCTGCTCCAGCCTGTCCAGGCTCTCCTGGCCAAAGGGCTTCACGTGTACCCCCGCCGGAATCATGGCCTGGGCCAGGACAAGCAGGGTTTGGCGTTGGGAAGGAGTCAGGGACATGGTCAGGGCCTTTCTGAATAAAGAGTTTGTTTCCTGAAGTTCAAAATGGATTCATGCTGTATGGGGCAAGACAGTTGCCTTCTTTTTTTATATCGTTAATATCAAACACGGTCAAGCGATTTAGACACTTGACCAATATTTTCCGGGAGAGTGTTTCGACATGAGCCAAAAAACAAAATCCACCCCCACCGCTGCCAAAAAGAAGGCCAAACCCGCAGCCGGTCACAAGCCCGCGCCCAAACCCAAAGCGCCTCACCTGAACCCCCGCGAACAAAGCGCCATGTCGTTTGCCAGCAAGGCGTTCAAGGAGCCTTGGTTCAATCTGGTGGCGGCCCAGGGCGCGCTGGAACGGGGAGAGGACCTCTCCAGAGAAGAACTCGCCATCGACACGTTTTTCCTGCCCTTCAAGCTGGACGCCCGTCTGGCGCGGTTTTTCATGAAAGCCGGGGGCGTGAAACTGTTTGTGCGGCCCAATGGCACCATGCTCACGCTGGTGCTGGATGAAACGGGCAAGCGGCTGATCTGGTCGTGCATCGAAGAAGAGACCGGCGGAGTGTATCCCAGGGTGGAACCGCTCACCCCCCGTCTGCACGAGCCCTGGGCCAAAGAGGTGGAAGCCCTGTTGGCGGCAAACCGCCTGGATGAAGCCTATGAAGTGGCGCGGGTGTGGGCCGCAGGCGACGAGGCGATTGGCAAACCGGCCCTGGGGGTCATCAAGGTGGCGCATATTCAGTTTTTTGAGGCCTTTCAGCAGGCCTGGGACGACAGCCACGAAGGCCAGAACCTGCTGGCGCTGGCCCTGGGCATGCAGCGCACCCTGCAAGCCATCGCCGAAAATCACTGGCTGCGTTTTTATCCCGCCACCGGCATTGAGTGGCTGCTGAAAACTGGCAAGCCGGTGCTGGACCTGCTTGGCCCGGTGAATGAGGGGTTGTTGTCTCTGTTGGGGGCAAAGGGCGGGGCGCTGCCCGAACCGGCGTGAAACACCTTGTCCAGGCCGGCTGAATTTTTGGGTTGACTGGTCAACAAACTCGTGTTACCTTGAAGGGTAATAATCAGACTTATCCATGAACCAGGGAAGGTTCAGAAAGGCTAACGGAGTCAGCCATGTCTGTTGTCAACACAAACTATAACGCTTTGGTGGGCATCAACATGCTCAGGATGAACAACCTGAACTTGGCCTCCAACCTCGAGAAGCTCACCACCGGCCTGAAGATCAACAAGTCGGCGGACGACCCCTCTGGCATGGCGCTTGCGACCATCATGACCATCCAGATACGGGGGTTCGAGCAGGCCATCCAGAACGTGGAGGACCTCACCAGCCTGATCGGCACCGCCGATGGGGCGATTCATGAAAGCCAGGCCATCGCCCAGCGCATGAGGGACCTGGCCGTGCGCGGCGCCAACGAAGCCGTGCTCACCAACAGCGACCGGCAAAAGCTTTACAACGAATACAACACACTGGCCGCCGAACTGAACCGCAAATATGACGCGGTCACGTTCAACACCAAGGAAATTTTCAACGGCGCGCTGGACGCCGTGGCCAACCCGCCCAGTTCCACACAATATGCCGCCCAGATAGGGCCGGACAACAACAACCAGATGCGCGTGGGGGTGTCTGTTCCCGTGATGGCGGTGCAGTCCTTCAGCATGAATGGCAACCCGCTGGCGCTGAGCACTTTTTATGACCCCCTTACCGGCGGGAGTTCGGACCCCCTGGGTTTTAGCATCCTCAACTCCGCCCAGCAGACCTCGGTGTTTCAGGGGCTGGTGGAATGGAGCCAGTCGGTGATGACCTTTCAGAGCAATGTGCGCACCAACCTGGGGGTGCTGCACAACCGCATGCGCCACGTGATCAATGAAACCTGGCTGGACCACACCAACATCAGCCAGAGCCGCAGCCGAATTCTCGACACGGATTTCGCCTCAAAAATCGCAGACATCACCAAAAACCAGATTTTCGCCCAGTCGGCCACTGCGGCGCTGGCCCAGGCCAACGCCAATCCCCAGGCCATCCTGCAGTTGCTGCAATAGGCACTACTGGATCATCCGATTTGAAATGAGTAGCAGCGATGTTCCCATCGCTGCTGTATTGGTGCGGTGGGGACACCGCACCTACTCCTTGATTTAAAGCGAACGAACCACTACGGCAACACAGCCCGCTGATCTTTGCGGGGGTGGGCCTGATTGTCTTTCTGGTTGGGGCCAAGACCATAAAGCAAGTGGTCTCCCTGGCAGCGGAACCGGCCGCCGAAGGGGTCCTGCAGCAGGTCTTTTTCCTGCGGATGGTCCTGGGGCCAACCGGCGATGAGCGCCGGGCAGGTTTGCCCGGCGGCGTGGTTTGCCAGCAGGGTCAGGCGCTCTGCTGCCATGTGTTTTTTGAGCAGGCGGCAAAGGCGGTTGCCTTCTTCCAGCACCACGGCGGCCAGCTCCTTGCCGGCGCCGTTGTGCCACCACCAGGAATAGGTCGCAGCAGCGTCTTCCTGCGCGGTGTGCGAAAGCAGGTTAGCCGACTGTTTCAGGCGCTGGCAATCCGCCGGGCGTTCCTCACCCAGGCCCGCCTGCTGAAAGGCCCTGAGCAGGGCCGTGCGGGTGTCGCGTTTGTCAAAAGGGGCGAGCCAGCCGATTTTTTGCGGCAGGCCCGTGGGCCGGTGCTGCCACAGGGGGCTGGGGGAGACGCCCACCCTCAGCACACCGCTCATGGCCTCGTCGGCCCAGGCGCTGAGCAGGCGGTTCAGCTCTTTTTCGGTCAGGCGGTTTTTGAGCGACGTTGGCGCGCCGGGGGTGGTCTTGACCAGGCCCCAGCGGGGAGCCAGTTGGGTGATCACGCGGCTGGCGTTTCCGGCGGGGAAGAACCGGGGCGAAGCGCTGTAAAACAAACCGGGCAGGCGATTGACCAGCACCACCCCCACCACCAGCACCAGCCCCAAAACTGCGTGGCCCAGCAACGTCCAGATGGCCAGCATCTTGAGCCAGTGGGTGATGAAAGCCCACTGTTCCTGCTGGGGCGTGTGAGAAGGCGTGCCGGACATGGCCGATTCACCTTGGCGGCAGAGGCGGCGAAAAACAAGAGGGGTCAGTCCATAAAATCCACCGCTGGCAACGGCGCATCCAGCTTTACCGCAGATTCAATAATCCGCTGACGGGACTGCGCCAGCAGGGGCGACAACTGGCTGGCGGTGGCGTTTTCGCCCAGTCCCGATTCGCTCAGCAGATTGCCTGTCAGGCCGTGCCAGAAGGCCCCAGCCATGGCGGCCTGGGCCGGTGGCAGGCCTCGGCTCAGCAGCGCTGCAATCACGCCACACAACACGTCGCCCGAACCCGCTGTGGCCAGCGCCGGTGAGCCGGTGGGGTTGAACCACACCCGCCCCCCCTGCGCCACCAGCGTGCGGGGCTGCTTGATAAGCCACGCGCCCCCGTGCGCCTGTGTGAAGGCACTCAGTTCCGCCGCCAGGGGTTTCACCGGCTGGCCCATGAGCGCCAGGCTCAGGCGTTGCCACTCGCCATGGTGGGGCGTGAACACGGCATTTTGGGGCAAGTCCACCGGCCCCTTCTGAGCCGCTTCGGCCAGGGCGTTCAGGGCGTCGGCGTCCACCACCATGGGGGTCTTGAGGCCCTTCAACAGGGCGGTCACCAGAGCCGTGGTTTCAGGGTGCCGGTCAAGGCCCGGACCAAGGGCCACGGCGTCGTGCCGCCGGGCCAGTTCCAGCAGCCCCGGCAAAGCCGCCGCGCCAAAGGTGCCCTTCTCTGTCTCCGGCAGGGCCACGGGAATCACTTCGCGGCACTGTTGTGCCACCAGGGCGTGGGCCGCCTGGGGAACCGCCAGCGTCACCAGCCCCACACCGGCCGCCATGGCCGCGCTGGCGCACAGCAGCGGCGCACCCGGATATTGTCCGCTGCCGCCGATCACCAGCACCGTGCCGGTCTGGCGTTTGTGGGCGGTGGCAGTGCGCTGGGGCAGCAGGCTGGCGATGTCGGCCCACTGGGGCATCAGCGCCGCCGGAGCGGGCGCAAGCGCGGGGGGATAACCAATCTCCACCACACACATCTCGCCGGTGTGGGCTGGCCCCTGGCCGCTCAGCAGACCGGTTTTGAGAAACCCAAAGGTGAGGGTTTGCGTGGCCACGGGCACTTTAGAGGCCAAGGTTTTTCCGGTGAGGCCACAGAGGCCGCTCGGCACATCCACCGCCAGCAGCGGATGCCCCGCCGCCGCCTGACGAGCCAGCCAGGCCACAGCGGCGGCCAGGGGGCCGGTGGGTTTGTCCCTCAGGCCGGTGCCAAACACGGCGTCAACCAGCAGGGTTGGGCCGGTGAGGCGGGGGGGCGTGTTTTTTTGATGCACCGGCACACCGGCCCCCAGGGCGGCCCTGGCCATGACGGCGGCGTCGCCCTTGAGCTGTGCCGGATTTTTCAGCGCCCATAGATTCACGTTCAGCCCCCAGCCCCACAAGCGCCGGGCGGCGGCCCATCCATCACCACCGTTGTTGCCCGCGCCGCACACCACCCAGATGGGCCTGCCCTGGGCCATCTCGCGAGCGGCCCGCGCCACGGCCGTGGCGGCGTTTTCCATCAGGATGAGGCTGGGCAAACCGGTGCGGGGTTCGCATTGCCGGTCCATTTCGCGGGTGGCCTGGGGCGTGAGGATATTGAGCACGAAAGGATTGTAGGGGGTGTTTGAACCGGGGGTGTTTCAGAGTGGGCGGGCTTTCTTTAGTGGGGCGAGTGTCCTTTAGTGGGGCGGGTGTCCTTTAGTGGGGCGGGCGTCCTCGCCCGCCACAAAAATGTAAAATTCTTTCTTCCCAATGGATAGCCAAGGTGGGGTTCCGCCTTCAGACAAAAACCTTAAGCCTCCTTCCCGGGTCCAAATCCGACGAAGAAGACTCCCCCACGTCACTTATGACGGAGCAACCTATTCCCTCACATGGAGACTTCATCCCCAACAGCCAAAAATTGCTCCAGAAGAACGATCGCTTGTTCAGAACGCATTGACTCATTTCAATGGACAACGTTATGAACTTCATGCTTGGGTCATCATGGACGATCATGTGCATGTTCTGGTGAAAACCTTTGATGAGTGGCCGCTGGAAAAATTGATCCAGGCATGGAAGTCCTACACCGCCCATAAACTGGTGAATGCTTTCGGGAGAAAGAGTCCGTTCTGGCAAGACGAATATTTTGATCGTGTCATCCGCAACGACACGGAGTATTTTAAAAAAGCCCAATATATTTTGAACAATCCATTAAAGCGCTGGCCAGACTGGCCTGATTATCCTTGGGTCTGGGCCAAAGGGCTGTCCGACTGCGGGTGAAAAAAGCAGGAAAAGGCTTGGCTTTTTTGGCGGGGGGGGGGGCCCCCCCCCCCCGAAAAATTGGGGGGGCCCTGGAAAAAAAATTTGGGGTTTTAAATTTTTTGGGTGGTTGGGGGGGGGGGCCCCCCCCCCCGCCTCAGATCACCTCAAAATATCGAGCGATTTCCCAGTCCGTCACCACGTCCTGATATTGCCGCACTTCCCACTCGCGGGTGGCCAGAAAATGTTCCACCAGTTCTTCGGGCAAAATTTCCTTCAGGCGCTGCTCGGCGCGGGCGGTGTCCACGGCGCTTTCCAGGCTGCGGGGCAGCGGAATGCGCGGCGTGTGGGAATAAGCATTGCCGCTCACCGGTTCGGCCAGGGGCAGTTCGTGGGTGATGCCATAAAGCCCGGCGGCGATGGTGGCGGCCAGGGCGAGGTGAGGGTTGATGTCGCCCCCCGTGAGGCGATATTCCACCCGCGTGGATTTCGGCCCCGGCGCGCGGATGACCCGTAGCGTGCAGGTGCGGTTGTCAAAACCCCAACTCACGCTGTCGGGCGCCCAGGTGCCGGGCACCGTGCGTTTGTAGCTGTTGATGGTGGGGTTGGTGAACGCGCTCAGGGCGCGCATAAATTCCATTTGCCCGGCAATGTAATGGCGCATGATTTTGCTCATGCCATCGGGGTCTTTGGGATCGTGGAAGAGGTTTTTGGTTCCTTTTTTGTCCCACAGGCTCTGGTGCAGATGGCCGCTGGAACCGGGCAGGTTCTTGTTCCATTTCGACATGAACGTGGGCAGCACGCCAAAGCGGTGGGCCACCTCTTTGACCGCTGTCTTGAACAGCGCCGCCTGATCGGCAGATTCCACCGGCAGGCCATAACGAATGGCCGCTTCATACACACCGGGGCCGGTTTCGGTGTGGAAACCTTCCAGTTCGATGCCAAAACGCGGCAGTTCGTCCCAGATCGCCAGCACAAGGTCCTGACACTGACTGGCCCTGAGCACGCTGTAACCCATCATCTGGGGGGTGAGGGGGGTAAAGGTGTCGGCCCGGTAACCTTTTTCGGCCAGACTGCCGGGGGTTTCCTTGAAAAAGAAAAACTCGTATTCCGCTGCCACCCGTGGCGAAAACCCCATGGCCTCAGCGCGGGACACCACCCACTTGAGCGCTTGGCGCGGGCTGAACAACGCCGGTGTGTTGTCTTTTTTCAAGAAGTCGAACAGAAAAAACGCGGTGCCTTCCTCCCACGGAATCAGCCGCATGGAGGCCGGGTCAATCACGCAGGGCATGTCGGGGTAACCCGTGTGCCAGCCGGTGTACTGAGTGTTGTCATAAAGCACGTCGCCGCAGTCCCAGCCATACACCACGTCGCAAAAACCAAAACCATCGGTGAGCGCGCCCTCGAACTTGTTGAAGGCCAGATACTTGCCCCGCAGCACGCCGTCTATGTCAAACCCGGCCACCTTCACGCGCCGCACGTTGTGTTTTTTGAGCTGGTTGAGCACCTCCTGCGCCGAGGCAGGCGCCTTGTTGAGGGAATTGGTTTTGGGTGTGGGTGTGGCCATGGGGTGCTCCTTGCAATTGCCGAAGGAAAAATTCAGAGGGATTTCAAGATGTTGGTGAACTTTGCATCGCGGCGATGTCCTCATCGCCGTTGGGTTCAAGCGCGGCGGGGAAACCGCGCCTGCTTCATATTTTTAAATGCGCTAACTGCTGGTCTGCATCTTCAGTGTGGCGTATTCCGCTTTCAGGTCATCCAGCACTTTTTGTTTGTCGCGGGAATAATGCTTGATGCCCGTGAGCGCCACACCCCCGCTGAGGAAACACAGGCCCGACAAAACAGCCAGGGCGTTGGCCCGGCCAATCTGATCGCTCACCGCGCCCACCACAAAAGGCAGCGGGCCGTCGCCAAAAATGTGGATGAGGAACATGTAGGCCCCCGCCATGGTGGTGCGCAGGTGGGGCGGCACCACGTCAATACAGGCCGACTGCGTTGGCCCCGCCACGCCCATGAGAAAAAAGCTGGCCACAGCCACCAGCAAGGCAAAAATCGGCACCGTGGCGGCGCTGGGCGCGATGCCCCCCTTCATGAACGCAAAAATCACCGGCGCCCCCAGCAGCGAGCCGATGCCCACCACCCACATGGTGCCCGCCGGTATCCGCCGGTTGAGCCAGTCGGTGAGCATGCCGCTGGCAATGAGGCCAAACAGCCCCCCCACAATGCTGCTGCCACCGATGATCTGGAACTCCTTGCTGCCAAAGCCCAGGTTCTGCGTGAGATAGGGTTGCAGGTAGTGGGCGATGGTGCCCATGGCCCCGGTGATGAGAATGCCGTTGAGATACAGCACCCGCACGGATGGAATCTGCAACAGGCGGCTGTTGATGAGCACAAACTCTGACTTGGGAAAAAGTTTGTGGAAAAACCGCGCCACCGGCCCCATGCCCTTTACGGTTTCTTCAATCTCGTTGGGCAGCAGGGCGGGGCGCTTTTCCGCTTTTGTGTCCAGCGGCACCCCCTGCTCCAGTTTGTCGAAATACCCCAGGGCAGGCTCTCTCAGAAAAAAGCTGAAGATGGCCAGCGCCAGCCCCGGCAAACCCACAATCATGAACACCAGCCGCCACTCGCCCAGCACATCCACACCGGCCTTTTTTTCGGTCTCGGTCACGTGTTCTTCAGAGGCATGTTCGGCAGACTTGCTGGCCTTGGGCAACGGGGGAAGCACCCGGTTGGCTTCCTCCTGGCTCAGCACTTTTGCGCCGGTTTTTGCGGCCATCATGCAGAGGGTGGTGGGCTGGCCGCTCTGGTGGCAATAGACCATTTTCTCGGCCACGGTGGTGGCCACCAGCGCCCCCATCAACAGGCCCACGGCAGAGCCAAGCCCCACGGCGCTGTTGATGATGCTCACCACCTTGGCCCGGTGTTTGCTGGGGAAATAGTCACTCACCAGGGGACTGCTGGCGGCGGCGTAACTGGCCTCGCCAATGCCCAGCACCCCGCGGCTCACAAACAGCGTGGGAATGGTTTTGGCCCAGCCGGTGAAAAGCGTGGCCACGCTCCAGATGCCCACGCCGATGCCCATCACCCGTGTGCGGCCCCGTGTTTCGGTGAAACGCGCCGCAGGATAAGCCACCAGACTGTAGACCAGCATGAAGCTCAGCGGAATGAGGCCATAGAGCGTGTCGCTCAGGCCGAATTCGCGGATGAGATGGCTGCCCACGCCAGAGACCGCCGCCCGGTCTACGTAGTTGATGAGGCCCAATATATAGAGCAGCCCAAGGGCATAGAG
>CAYJOG010000028.1:0-13596 GCA_964371695.1 uncultured bacterium | reverse complement strand
CACATGAATGGTTTGGTCCACGAACTCCGCTGGGCTGCCTGATTTCCGGCGTCGGTCTTCCTTTCTTTCAAAATCCACCTTGAGGTTCAAACCGATTGGGGACTTCGTGGGTAACGATCGCCTTTCGCACTGATTCTCGCTGACTGAAACCGCAAAGCACGAGGCTTCCCGTCCTTTGGGTTCCAGTTCTCCCACTTTTTCAGGCTGCTTGGCGTTCATTTTTGGGGTTTTTGATGGCTTTGAATTTAAGCGACGGCTTTTTCGGTAGGGACACCACGATCCTCCCAACCATTGGGGAGCCCATGCTTCAACTTTTTCAGTCAGATTGGCGTTCATTTTTCGGGTGCGGCTTTCGGTTTGGGTGCTCGGATGGATTTTTCGGTATCAACACCCGTGAGTAAATAGCCAGTTTCAAATCGGATCATCCCATTTTTTGGCCCCACAATGGTCCAATCCACTTTGGCGGACTCCTTACCTTGGACTAGTTCTTTCGGTTTTTGCTCCATTTTTGAGTTCATTGGTTGATTTAATTTAAGCGACCGCTTTTTCGGGACCCACAGGTTGGACAGTTACGATTTTTCGGTATGGACATTTCTTATTGAAAAGACAGTCCAAAATACTGTTTAAGAATGCCAAGGTCCTTCATGTCAACCTTGCCATCAGCGTTAAAGTCTGCCGTTTCCGGTTTTTGGTTGAACTCTTTTTTGATTGCGCCAAGGTCTTTCATGTCAATTTTTCCATCTTTATTGGCATCACCAGAATTGTCGGGGAGGCCCAACTCGCAAACAATTTCCTTTTCAGCCAGAAGGGATTGAACCGATACATTCCTCCGACAAACAAAGGTGTCTTCGCTGGTGCGGGCGAAGCCCTGGGGCACGTCGTTAACAATCAGGTTTACTTTTTCATCCGTGGAGCACCGTTTTTCATCCACTGTGATGAGAAGGGAGCCGCCGTCCTTGCCCGGGGCAGTTTGAACACAGCCTAGATGTTCCGTTTCCGCCTGGACAATGGAGTAGGCAAGGGGCATGGTCAGTGCGCCAGTCCTTGCCTGCCCTTCATTACTCCTTGGCGCTGCGGTCACTTTTAGGCAGGTGCTGTCACAGTCGACATCTTTTTGTTTTTGCTCATCATCAACAATAATCTTCGCTGGTAAAAAAGTCGCTTCGTAAACAACTGAATGCCCATTTTGTTCATCATCTACCAATTTGTCCAAACCAGCTATGGAAGGAGCATACCCAAAAAGGTCCCCCAATTTACAGTCTTTATTAAGCACGTCATATTCTTCGGTGCACCACTCAATAAGCGCACCTTGCGATCCACCATTCATTCGGCATATTAGTATTATCCCGCTTTCCCTGGCTGGTTTAAAGTCAAAAAAGGTCGCCACAATTTTATTATTGTATTGTGGGATTTCAAGGTCGGAGTCAATTTTCTTGTCTCTATCCCAGTCTCCATCGAAGGAAAAAAGGTCTATACTAGAGGGGTTAGCAAGGCGACATCTTCCTGCGCCGAATTCCCTGGGAAGGCGAAAGTGAGAAGTAATCCCAAAAAATCCATATTCTTGTCCTGATGCCTCGAACACCACTTTAATCTCAAACGGCTTTTCATGGCCAACCCGAATTTCAGTAAATCCACTTTTTGGACAAGTATTTTTTTCTTCGATCGACCTAAAACAAACCCGGCCATCAGAAGGAGAGTAAGACATTGCGTGGGGCATCAAGAAGAAATAAACCAAAAAAACAATAGCTGTCTTAAAAACAGTCTTTTTGTTATAACTGGTGGATAAATTATTCACACTCACCCCCGATCGCAAAATCCTTGTTATATCTTTGTTTTAACACCCCAAGGTCTTTCAAGTCCACTTTGACATCAAGATTGAAGTCTGAATTCTGGAACTTATCAATCAACTCTGGATCATCAAGTATATCGGATAAAGCTTTGCCAAAAACTTTCTTTATGTAACCCAAATCCTTAAGATCCACCTTGCCATCTCCTGTTGCATCCGGGTTAACACCTATACCAAACGTGTGGGTGGTAAAGCCCGCAACCTGCGAAAGCAGGACGCTAAAGCAGTACTTCTTTGTTCTTTGCTGATTTGAGTTTACGGCGAAGGCGATGCGTCCCACTTCAAACTCATCGGGATTGATCAGACTCGTAGAAAAATATTGAAAATTACCGGTTTCCTGGTTTATTGGGACTGTGGTAAAAGTGGTTTCTGGTGTGGTGTTGGTTTTCAAGGCTGCCTGCACCCCCTCAAAATCACCAAAGCTCCAACTATCTTTCACATCAACGCCATCAAACAGGAGGCCAAAATACTCTTCCTGATAGCCTCCGCCCACCTCGTTTTTTGCGACATACACCACAGCCCCCGATCTGACCTCTGACTTCTCTAAAACATAGAGTAGCAGATGCCCCTGGCCAGGCACAAGGGTGGCGCCAAGGTTCACCTGCATGCTTTTGGGCTGTTGAGTGACCGGGTCAATCTCGCACCCAATCCGCTCTTGGTCACCGCTCAGTTCCATCAAAGAAATATGAACCACATTGGCATTATCCGTGCACTTCAACGTCACCGTAATCGTGTCTTGAGGGGCCAGGGAGCCACCTACGGTGCTTTCGATCCTCAAAAGAGTGACATGGGCATTCAGGTTATCCACCCCGGTAGCATCTGGCTGACCTTTGAAGACAAGGCTTGTCGGGTCAGGCTGAAACGATGGGGAGGGACTTGGGACGGGCAGCAAAAAAGGATTCAGGATGTTTTCATTTTCAAAGGGAATCACTTGAAGCTCGCTGGCTGTGGTGTTGCTGACAGCCTCAATTTCAACACTCCAGAGTGGGGCGGCTTTGGCAGCGGGAATAGTCCACCAAAAGGTGGCCAAAGCCCAAAAAGCGACACCCCAAAAGAGCTTTGAAAGAAAAAATTCACTGCCAACCATCAGTACACCACCTTAAAAGCTGTTTCGGCGGTGGCTGGTGATGTAGTTTGCCCCACCACAACATGAGCTTTGTAATTGCCAGGGGGCAGTTGGAACACTTGGTCCAGTTTATAGGTGTTAATCAAACCGGCAATGGGAACTAACTGGGATTGGTTAAATGTATGCAAAGGGGTGCTCGCACCATCTTCAAAAATGGTGATCTCAACCAGATCACTACCCAAGGGGCCATCCAGATTTAAAACAAACCTTTGGGTGGCGCCCGCAATGTAAAGAGGATCAGTAACCTGCCAGGAGGTGATACCCACACGGGAAGAAACAGGAATGGTCTGAGTATCATTAAAAGAAAACCAACGGCCATCACTTTTTCGTTGAGCGAGTATCTCAACATTGAAAGTAAGAGAATCCGCTTGGCAATTTGGATCAATTCGCACCTCCAGATAACTCCTGGGGGCTGCAGAGAGACTGACACCCTTTTGATAAGCTGGAATGATATGGTCAACTTGACCGATTTCTTGCCCAGAAGGAATGCTGACCAAGCAATTCTCATTGGGGCCATTGACAGTGCGGCTGACGATGGACTGAAAGGCATCGTCTCCATATTGGAGGAGAAGACCATTGGCCAAGTTAAGAGTACTGCCTGGACGGGCTACTGTGAAGTTGTTAATGACTTTACCCGCCTGAAGGATGGAACTCAGAATTTGGGTATCACCGTCATGAATTTGGATAAACCCTACTGTCCCACCTGGTTGGGTAATATTTGTGACCGCACCCAGGCTAGACCGCGCTAGTTTTTTTGCCCGGCCTGCCCCGGCTTCTTGAGTAGACTCTAATTTGATTGAACACTTTCCACCATTATTGTTTCCACGGCATCGATATTTTTTACTGTCTCCAAAACGGATATCGATTTTCATGATATTCCCTGGAGGTGACTTTACATCCATTAAAAAGTTGGCCAAAGAAAAGTCGGTGAAAACTGCCTTGGAGCATAGACGAGTTAGATGTTCAAACCCATTTGGACATTTTTCGACATTGCTTGGAGGGTAACAATTTATTTTCGCCTGGAGGCAACAAATATAGTTACAAAACGGTCTCTGAGACTGGCGGGCGAAAAAAGGTCATTTTGGCCTCGCCATTTAGCGACTACGCCGCTTTTCGTTGGGTCTGGCTGAGTCTGGCCGGGACATCCGGGGGTGGCCCCCCGGTTTTGGCCGTTCGGGTGCTCTGCCAAGCCCCACAATAAATATATCCAAGTCTGTTTTGCAGGGGGTTTTTGAAATTCACCCTTGCCGGGCGGCTGCCACTCAACCCACCATTTTGACGCGCCCGGCCACCCATTTTGTTCAGCTCCAGAGGACAACTTGGTCGCTTTTGGACCCGCGTATCTACCAATCCGTGTAAAATCGTCACACAAGTTTTTTCTGCACCCTGGGAGGTTTCATGATGACCTTCAACACCCTTGGGGACCTGATCTGCGGCTTGCCCGGACTGGCCGCAGTCCTCAAGTCCAGTCTCAAGTCCTCTACCGACCTGCGCCTGGAGAACGCCGCCCTTCGTGCCCAGATTCAAATGCTCGAAGACAAATTGAAAAGGTTGGGCAGCAAAAGGCATGCCTCCCGACCCATCGATCGCCGCCAAGAACACCTTTGCCGCCATACCCGGCTGAGCCACCCAGCCATACGACAGCTTCACCAAACTCTGCCTGCCGTCGAGGAAATCTGGATCGGCCAGAAGCAGCCATACCCTTGGGTTGGCTTTGGCTTTCCGGTTTTCTCCTTCACGCGGCTTCACGCTGCTTGGCTCCTGGGAATGATACTGGGCGGACTCGAACAAACCTTGGTTGAATATGTTTTTTGAGCACTTCAGTAGCACAACAAGCACAACACTGCTTGGCTTTCATTTTTGGGGTTCCGGGTTCTGATTTTTGCCTCGGATGGATTTTTCGGTATGGACAGCCATCAAGTAGCCCTGTCCTTTCGCCCAATCCTTCTCCAGGAAGGCCAGCCAAGCAGGATTGAAGCTCCAAGCTGAAGCGATCTGGACAACGTCCTCAAGAGAGGGACGCCATTCCTCCTCTGTTTGGTCGTAATAGTAGGGAAGAATTTTTTCCTCGGCGGAGGTGTGGGGGCCAAGGAATCGGATGAGTCCAGATTCGCCGTGGTATTCAAACATCCGTTTGATTTCTTGGTGCCTGACACGAAACCAAAACCTCCAATTTGCCTTGTTTAGCGCCCCGAACATCAGCGCCTCCTCGGCACTGACACTTAAGTCCATCAGAATTGAGGCGGCGACATCAGGACGCTCAAACAGGCAGGGAGCGAATAAACAGGTCCAATCCGTTGTATTGGAATAGAAGGCCAGAAGGCCTTTTCCATTTCTTACTTTTTGGAGGCCTTCTCCAAGCTTCGAGGGGGCGCATTCCGAAAATAGAACATTAGTCCTCAGGGTTTCCATCATGTTGCCGGGAACGGCGAACCACAAATCGCGGTCTCTGACGGCGGAAAGTGATTTTTCGAGATCGGTAAGGTCTTTGACGGGCGGCTTTTTTCTGAACTTTAGGACAAATCGAGTTTTGGAACCAGCGGTGTCCTTTTTTGCCTGGCGGCCTAGAAAGAGAGAAACAGCTTTGGCGAAGGGAGGAAAATCCGTCAGGCGGGTCTCATGTTCCGTTTCATTCACGCCCACTGATTGCAGTAGGTGGATGGCCTCGCGGCATTGCCTCGCAATGGCAACATCCAGACTCGTTTCACCTCGGGAATTTAGTTGATCCACAGGGGCGCCTTTTTGTATGAGAAAGGCCAGTATCTCTGGATGTGACAGGGCTTGATTCACCAAAGGCTCTCCATTTCGCTTTTTGAAGGTGAGGTCGGCTCCTCCATATACCAACATTTTGACAATATCAAAATGTCCATTGAGCACCGCGTTGGCAACTGCTGGGTCTTGAATATTACCCGACGGCACGTAATTGGGCGAAACGCCAAGATCCAGTATTTTTTTGACTACGTGGTAAAATCCGAATTCAGCGGGCCAACACAATGGATTGACCTTTTGATAGGGGTGAACAATAGGAACGCCGAACCCCATTAACAGGTCAATCATCTCAAGCAATTGCTTTTCTTGCTTGCATTGGAGGTGAAAAAGAAGGTCTAAGGATGTTGAGCGATAGTGATCTTCTAAAATAGGATTAGCCCCTAATCTGACGAGTAATTTGGCGTTTGAGAAATTTTCAGACAGGATGGCGAGGTGCAGAGGCGTTCGGCCCATTATGTTTTTTTTATTGATGTCGTGTCCTGTCGAAACTAGGCCAATAATGAGAAACTCGCTCCCCTTTTCGGACAACCTGTGAAGGGCTGTATTGCCACCAGCATCCATTTTGAAATGATCTTCGGAGGGTGGATAACCGAATTTTAAAAGAAGAATGAGACCGCTACCATCCTTTTGGCGCAAGGAGCAGGCAATGCAGCTAATGCCTTCTTTGTCCTTCACTGCGGGGTCTGCGCTGTTTTTTAATAACATGGATGCAATATCCAGATTGTCCGATAAAAATGCGAAATGAAGCGGTGTTCTTCCCAGGTCATCTTGGTGGTGGACAGATAATCCTTTTTTAATCAGGAATTTAGCAAGTTCTGAAAACCCTGCCTCACATGCGATGGAAAGGAGGCTTTTCCCATCGCGATCAATCAGCCCAAGATGGGCTTCGTCTTTCAAGAAGCGTTTGACTGCACTCAAGTCTTTGGTTTTAATTTGAGTTTCGACGGACTCGGGTACAAAGTCCCGGGCGCGTTTGATCGGCGGAGTCCACCCAGCAAGCGCCGAATCCTTGACTTTCAATGTAGAAACACCCAGTTTTTCGAAAACTAATTTCAGGATGTTTCGGATGATCTCCTTCCGCCCAGCAGATTTCTTGTTTTCCTTGCTCCATTCCTCTATAACCAGCTCGGCCTCCTCCAGCTTTCCCATGCTGGCTAGGAGACATGCATAGGCAATGGCCTCATCCAAATAAGCCCTGGAAATCAGGATTGATTTCAAGTAACAATCTTGTATATGGTGAATTAGCGCCTGAAAAGAATAGAACTGAGATAGGCTGTCTAGGATAATTTTTTTATTATTTTTCCACTGTGATTCCAACTGGAGACGAATAGAGTCACCCCCGGCCAGTAATGAAACTTTTATCACGGGGTCACCAAAAAAAATCATATCTTGGCTTGGTATTTTTCCAGACAGTGCCATGGTTATTTTCGTGGTTTCAGGTTTCAGAAGCCATTTGACTTTCTCGTCCTTTACTTCGGGCATGAAAGGAAGACCCAATCCCCAAGACAATATTCGCCCCTCATGCCTGACTGGATAGAAATGTATGATGTGGAAAAACTTGTTTTCAATGGGCCTGACAAAGGTGCGGTCTTTAACATGAATAAAACCTTCCGCCGTCAATTCATGCGTCATGATTTCATTGATCGCCCTAAGTAGCAGTTTGGCGGGCTTTTCTGAAATGCCGAATTCGTCGATCAGTTTGAAAATGTCGAAGTCGTCAATCATTGAGTTTTTGTCGGCCTTTGCTGGACGGAACAATAGTAGTTACGAAACGACTTGCTAATCATAGCTGGTTCGTTGGGCGTTTTTCGCCACCGGCAACGGCCTGAGGCTGCTGACATGCAAACTCACCGCTCCCAAATCATCCTGGATCGTGCCCCGCACCGCCACGGGCACCCCTCGCAGCAGGGTGACGGCGTAACGACGGTAGGTATCGGGGAAGAACACCGCGTCAAAAGTGTCGTGTTCGTCCTCGAACGAGAAAAAGCTCATGGACTGGCCGTGAATGGTTCTGACAGGCTTCATGGCAATGGGCCAGCCCGCCAGAGTCACTTCCTCCCCCACCTTCTTCCCCAACTCCACGGCGGGCACCCGCGCCAACCCTTTCAGCGCCTTTCCATAGAAGCAGGTGAGGGGATGCACCTGTGGCAAAAACCCCAACCGCCCAAACTGCAACCAACTGTTCCTTTTCACCTTCTCCAACTCCAAAGGCGGCAAACGGGCCAACAGATCATCAGGTTGGTTGGCCTGCGCCAGCCCCTCGAACTGCATGGCCCGTCCGTTATGCCGGGGTGCCCAGGCTTGGCGGTGATGCCGATGCACCAATGCCTCCCACTGAAGATGGGCGCGGGTGACGGTTTCCGGTTTCAGATTGTCCAGCGCCCCCGCCTCTGTCAGGGCCTGCTGGTCGTCTTGCGCCAAACGGGTGCGGTTCAGCAAATCCCGCAGGTTTTCATAGGTGCCGTTGCGTTCCCTTTCTAACAGCAAAGCGGCGATGGCCCTGGCGGACAACCCCTTGATGGCGTCCAGCCCCACCCGCACCGTTTGACCCACCCCCCACCAGCTTTCCCGGCTGTGATTCACACACGGCCCCAACACCCGCAGCCCCAAACGGCGACACTCGCTCACATAAGCCAGAGGGCCGTAATAACCACCGCCATTCTTGAGCACCGCCGCCATGAACGGGGCCGGGTGGCGGGCCTTGAGCCACGCGCTCTGAAAGCTCACCATGGCGTAGCTGGCGCTGTGGGGCTTGCAAAAGCTGTAACCCGTGAACGACTCCACCATCAACCACGTCTCCTCAATCACCTCGCGGGGCACCCCCTTCGCTTCACACCCCGCCACAAACGGCTCCCTGAACTTCCCCACCACCCTTTCGGCGTCGGGTTTGCCCAGGGCCTTGCGCAACTTGTCTGCCTCCCGCTGGCTAAACCCCGCCATGTCCATCGCCACGCGGGTCACGTCCTCCTGATAACACAAAATGCCGTAACTCTCGCTCAGCAGGTTTTCCAGCGCCGGGTGGCCGAGGGTGTAGGACTTGCCTCGCAACCGCAGCACATACTCGTTGATCCACCGCATGGCGGCGGGGCGGATGATGCTGCTGTGGATCACCAGATGCTCAAAATCTCCCTTGCCCGTCTTCACCTGCAACTGGCGCATGGCTGGGGATTCCACATAAAACACCCCCATCGTGCGCCCGCTGGCCATGAGCGCCTGGGTGGCTGAATCATCCTCCGGGTGCCAGGTTCCCTCATCGGGCAACGCCTCCCCACTCTCCCGCAACATGCCCAGTGCGTCCCGCACCACCGCCAGTGACCTGTTCCCCAGCAAATCAATCTTCACCAACCCCGCTTCCTCGGCGAAATCCTTCTCCCACTGAATCACCAGCGGCCCTTTTCTGGAGGGCTGCACCGGCACATGGGCCCGCACCGGCCTGGGGGTGATGACCACACCCCCAGGGTGCAGCCCCATGTGGCGGGGAATCCCCAAGAGCCGGTTCGCCGCCACCAGAATCTCAGGCCAGGGGTCCGGCAGGTCCACCGTGCCCGGTGCCGTCACTTCCGTGGCCTTTCTCCAGAAGTCCGTGGCCCCGTAGTGCTTCGTCACGCGGTTGATCTCCGTCTCCGGCAGGCCAAACGCCCGCGCCACCTCGTGCAACGCTGCCTTGGGCTGCATGGTGAGGTGGGTGCCGATCATGGCGGTGTGCGCCCTGCCATAGGTGTCAAACACCCGCGCCAGCACCCCGTCGCGCTCATCCCAGGGAAAGTCCACGTCAATATCCGGCGGGTCTTCCCTGGCCTCGTTCAAAAACCGCTCAAACCACAACCCGTGTTTCACCGGGTCCACGTTGGTGATGCCCAGGCAAAACGCCACCAGACTCGCCGCACCGCTGCCCCGCCCACACACCCTCGCCGCCCCTCGCACAATGTCCTGCACGATGAGGAAGTAAGAGGCAAAGCCCTTGCGGATGATGAGGCTCAGTTCCTTGTCCAGCCGCTGGCGCACCCCCCCCCCACCTCCCCATATCGCCACCGCGCACCCACCTCCACCCGCCGGTAAAGCGCCACCTCCGGCGACAGGCCTTTCTCCTCTCCCCCTCCCACCCAGACGGGGAACACCGGCTCACGCCCAGGACCGCGATACGTCACCCTCTCCAGCAACCCCTCCAGATTGCGCCAGGCTCCCGGCGCATCCTCGCCCAGACCGGCGCGCAGGGCCTGGGGCGAGGGCAGGGTGGCTTTTGGCGGGGCCATCTCCCCCGCCAACACATTGTCCTTGCCCTTGAGCAGCGACATGGCCCGCAGCAGGCGGTGAAAGGGTTCGTCCTGAGCACTCAGGTAGTTCATGCCGGTGAGCGGCACCAGCGGCACCCCCAGCCTCACCGCCAACCGGCGCACCGGCGTGGGACGCCCCAGCCACGCCGCCCAAACCTCCCGGCCCCTCTCCCGGCAGGCGCTGAGCAGTGATGGACTGTCGGTGAGGATGAAAAACCCCGGTGGCGTATCCAGCCAATCCGCCACCGTGGGCGAGGGTTCATCCGGCAAGTGCAGGCAGCTCAACAACCCACACAACGCCGAATACCCCGCATCATCCGCAACGACGGCGTAAAGCGTGCCGTCCTCTAGCCCCACACGCGCCCCCACCACTGGCGTCACCCCCTCCTCACCACAAGCTTCCAGAAAACGCCCCAGGCCACACAGGTTTCCCGTGTCCATCAACCCCACCGTCCCATATCCCAACGCCGCCGCCTGGCGCACCAGTTCCCCCGGCGGATGCACCCCCCAGCCAAACGAATACCACGACAACAAATCCAGCGCTGCGTTCATGGGTCTTACTGCTCCGCCGCCCACGCTGCCCCCAAGCGCACCGATTGATCCCCAAACCGGCGTCTTAACCGTTGCAGGGCGTCTCCCAATTGATGGTGGCGGTCCTGCGTGTGGGGAAACAACGACTCCTGCCAATAGTCCTGGCCCAGTCGCTCCAGCGTCACCGTGAGCCGCCTCACCCGCACCCGCCGTTTCACCGCCCCCTCCAGCAACCCCACCGCCTGGGGATACAACAGGGCTTCATGGGCGGCGGGGATTGGCAGGCGTTTTTGCCGCTGGGCGCTTTGTCCATCGGCGTAGACCACCCCCAGCGTCATGCTCCCCGCCACCCGCGAGAGCAACATCAACCGCAGCGCCAGCCGCTCACAAATCAGCGCCACGCACCCCCGCAAAGCCTCATCGCTGTTGGTGTCCGGGTTTGGGGCGTGGCTTTCCTGCACCACACCAGCGGGCGCGTCTGCGGACCTCACCGGGTCGTTGTCGTGACCCAAAGCGCGTTCCAACAGACGGATGCCCGACGCACCAAAACACAACTGCACCACGTCGCGGGGCAGGGCCTGATACTGCGCCACCCGCTCCACCCCCAACCCCGTCAACTGCTGCCCCATCACCTGCCCCACACCCGGCAGCAACCGCACCAGCAGGGGAGCCAGAAACGCCTGCTCCCCCCCTTGGGGCACCAGCAGGGGTTCGCGGGGCACCGCCACCCGGCTGGCGGCGTTGCTGGCGAACTTGCCCCCCGCCACCCCCGCCAGACACAAAAACCCCGTCTCCCCCTGCACCGCCCGCGCCACCAGTTGGGCGGCGTCCTGCGGTGGCCCCCAAAGCCGGGTGGTGCCGGTGAGGTCCAGCGCCATACTGCCCAGCGTCACGTCCTCCACCAACGGCGAATACCGCCCCCCCAGCTTCACCAGCGCCGATTGGGCGAACCGCATGGCGTCCTGATCTGGCGGCAACACCCACACATCCGGCCAACGCCGCAACTCCCCCACCGTCATGCCCCCATGCACCCCCATCATCCGGGCGGGATGGGAGGTTTCCAGCACCAACCCCCTGGGGTGAGCGGCGCTGACGATGGCGAACGGGCGGCCCTGTAGGCGGCTGTCGCTGGCCTGTGCCACGGCGCAGGCAAATTGGGGAACACGAAGGTGTAATACGGTTCTGGCTTGCGGCATGTCCATCCCTCACAGAAAAAACGGCGGAGTGTTTGGACAAGTCAGTGTAAGGGAATATATGAATGTTTGTTCGCACAAAAATGGCAAGCCCATCAAAGGCGTCGCGTAACCCAAAAAGCCCTAAATATGGAGCCGCTGCACCAAAGAAGGGTTGTTATTTCGGGGGCTGTTTACCCAAAACATGTTTCTGATCGGCAAGGGACGTCACAAAAAGCGCCGGGAATCCTTGAGCAACAACAGCAGTTGCCCCTCCCGCAGAGGTGAGGACACAAAGCCGAAACGGCGGTAAAAGACCTCCGCCTCTTTGTCGATGGGATGCGTGAGCAGGGCGCGAATGCCCGCCTGATCGGCGACGAGATGGGTGCGCCGAATGGCGTCCTGCAGCATTCCCGTGCCGATGCCCCGCCCCTGAAAGGCCAGGTCCACCGCCAGCCGGGCGAGAATGACGACGGGAATCGGATATTGACCCATGCCTTTGCGGATGCGCTCCGGGGCTTCAAACGTGTCCACCTGTCCCACCGTGAGGCTGAAGTAACCCACCACGCGCACCTCCTCACAAACCACAAAGGTTTTGGCGGAACCGCTGCCTTGAGCCTGACGTGCATGGCGGCTCAGCCAGTCGTTCAGCGCCGTTTTCCCACAGTCGAAGCCTTCAAGGGAATGACCTGACGCCAACGGCACACAGGCCGTCAGCTTCACGCTCCGGCCCACGGTGCTTTGCGTGAGAAAAGATCGGCCAGCCCGGGGTTGTCGGTTTCGGGTTGTTCGAGCAACTGCAGAAGAGCTTGGTATTGATTCTCAGAAACCATGAACAGCCGCTGATCCAGCAGAGTTTGCTCGGCGGCAAGACAGGCCGCCTCCAGGACAAAATCGGTGAGCGATTTGTGGGACACCTGGGCGGCTCGGCGCAGGACCGCTTCCTGTTCAGGCGTGGCCCTTAGGCCAAGGCGGGCGGATCGTGTGATGGTTGAAGGGGCATTTGTGGCCATGAGGGGATTCCTTTTGTGCGCCAAATAGACGCCTTGTTAGTATGCCGTACAAACACAGCTAAACCAAGCCGCCAATCAGAAATGCCCCCAGGAACCCCCAGCAGGACCCAGGGATCGTTGGCAACCGCTGCACCAGTGAAGGGTCGTTATTTCGAGTGCTGTTCACCCGCCGGTCTACCTCGTACACCTCCAACTCGCCGTCAAACGGCAGCAGAAGTTGCCCCAGGGTTTGCGCCGGTGTGTCAGGTGCCAGCCAAAGGTTGTAGTGCTCCCGGTGCAGGATCACCGGCATCCGGTCGTGAATCTTCGCCGCCTCGCCACCCGCCCCGGTGGTGAGCAGGGCGCAGGTGCGCCAAGCCACCCCCTGCGGGTCACGCCACTCATCCCACACCCCCGCCATCACCAGAGGCGAGCCATCGGGTTTGTGGTGCAAAAAGGGGCGTTTTGCGCCCCCCTCCCGAAACCATTCGTAATACCCGCTGGCGGGCAGCAGACACCGGCGGCGCTTGAAAGGCTCCCTGAAGGAAGGCTTCTCGGCCACCGTCTCGCTACGGGCGTTGATGGTGGAGAACTTGCTGGCGTATTTCAGCCCCACGTCGGGTTTCACCCAATGGGGCACAAGCCCCCACCGCATGTGGCCAAAACAAGCGTGGCTCTCACCATCCAGAAAAACCACCGGCACCTCCTGCGTAGGCGAAACATTCCACGATGGTTCCGGCCACCAGTCCTTCAACGCCTCCGGCGGCAACACCAACCCCAACTCCTGACGCCACTTCTCGTCCGGCTGAATGCTGTATCGCCCGCACACCCAGGGAATCATACGCAGCGCCCCCGGCGGGGTGTCACCCTTCGTGCGAAGCAGGAC
>CAYJOG010000027.1:0-13796 GCA_964371695.1 uncultured bacterium | reverse complement strand
GGCTGCGCCACGGTGATCTGCACCGACAAAACCGGCACCCTCACACAAAACCGCATGACCGTGCGGCGCGCCTGGGCCGGTGGGGCATGGCTGGATTTTCCTGACGATGGCGCGGCGCTGGCCTCGCCCGTGACCGAAACATTCCGGGATCTTTTCAGCGCCGGTGTGTGGTGCAACGACAGCCACCTGAACCACCACGACGACCCCACCCAGTTTGTGGGTGACCCCACCGAGGCCGCCCTGCTGGTGGCGGCCCGGCGGGCGGGTCTGGACCCAGCCACCCTGCGCTCCGCCCATCCCAGGCAGGGGGTGTTGCCGTTTGACGCCGCCCACGCTTTCATGGCCACGCTGCATCAGGACACCACTCTCGCCGGCGGCCAGCGGATGGTGCTGAAGGGCGCGGTGGAAGCCCTGTTGCCGCGCTGCACCCGCATGATGAACGCCGCCCATCAGCAAACCGCCCTGGACACAGCCGCCGTGGAGGCCGCCGCCCACACCATGGCGGCGGACGGTCTGCGGGTGCTGGCGTTTTGTGCCGCGCCGGGCGACTCATTGCAGGATGAAAACCTGCGGGGCCTCACGCTGTTGGGGCTTCAGGCCATGGCCGACCCACCCCGCGCCGAGGCCGCCCACGCCGTGGCCCTGTGTCATGCGGCGGGCATTGAGGTAAAAATGCTCACGGGCGATCACCTGCTCACCGCTCAGGCCATTGCCCGCAAGGTGGGGCTGACCGGCCCCGGCGGCGCAGCGCCCACCGCCCTCACCGGCGCACAACTGGCGGCCCTGCCGCCGGAACAAATCCCCCAGGCGGCGCAAAACACCACCGTGTTCGCCCGCCTGAGTCCCGAACAGAAACTGATGCTGGTGCGGGCGCTGCAACAGGGCGACGACGTGGTGGCCGTGACCGGCGACGGCGTGAACGACGCCCCGGCCCTGCGGCAGGCCGACATTGGCGTGGCCATGGGCAAAGGCGGCACCGAGCTGGCGCGGGAGGCCGCCGACATGGTGCTGAGCGACGACAACTTCGCCACCATCGCCGCTGCCGTGGAGGAAGGCCGGGCGGTTTACGCCAACCTCACGCGGTTTCTCATCTGGGCGTTGCCCAACAATCTGGGCATTGGTCTGGTGCTGCTGGTGGCGGTGGTGCTGGGGGGGCCGCTGCCGCTGCTGCCGTTGCAGGCCCTGTGGCTGAACCTGACCACGGCGGGGGCCTTGGGGCTGGCGCTGGCGTTTGAACCCAAAGAGCCGGGCATCATGGCGCACCCGCCAAGGGCGGGGGACACACCGCTTTTTTCGGGAGAGCTGTTGTGGCGCACGGTGCTGGTGGGCCTGCTGCTGGTGCTGAGCGCCTTTGGCCTGTTTCACCACCTGCTGGAGCAGGGCCGCCCGCCCGAGGCAGCCCGCACGGCGGCGGTGACGGTGATGGTGGCGGTGCAGACGGCCTATCTTTTTTTGTGCCGCAGCCACCACCGGCCTTTTTGGAAGGTGAACTTTTTCAGCACTCCTTTTGTGCCCCTGGGGGCGCTGTGCATGGCGGGCTTAAGCGCCCTGTTCATCTGGTGGAAACCCTTGGCCGGTTTGTTTGGCGCGGCACCCCTCACACCCCGCGAAGTGGGCCTGACAGCGGCCTGCGGTGTGGCGGCGTTCTGGCTCATCGCCCTGGAAAAAGGCCTACGCCACTGGTGGGACAGGCGGGGGATTCCTCGCAGCTAGTGTTTCATTTGTTTAAAAATGTAGAGTCGGTGCGGTGTCCATTGCTGTCAGGTTTATGGGTAGCCCCGGCGTCCCGCCGGGAGCAAAAAAACGCCGAAGGCGTCACCCAACAGGGTTTTTTCAGGGATCCCGAAAAGGAATCTGATATGAGTCGAATGAACTGAATCATCCGGCTACGTCTCCCGCTTTTGTCCCCCCTGGGCATAGGGGGGCAGGGCGCCGCCCTGTGTGTGGGGGTTGAGCACCACATTCAGTTCCGACAGGGTCACGCCCCGCTCCGGGTCCACCAGGTCCTGTCCCCGGCCAATGGGCACCGCCACCTGTCGCTCGCCCATCAGTGACCAGTTTTTTTCGCCCGCCACGCCGGTGAGGGTCACCCCCTTTCCCCACTGGCCGGTGCGCCAATACGACATGAAGTTCCGCCGTGCGCTGGCGCTCAAAAGTCGCCCCGCCACTGCGGCGATCACGCCGTGCATCATGGCGGCCCCCAGCCCCGGCCCCACGGGCAACGCAGCAAACAGCGGCTCAATAGCCCCCATGGCGTTGCTGAAGGAAAACCGCGTGAGCAGCCTGAGCGAAAACACCAGCGAGGCCACCGGCGGCCACTGGGCGTAGCTGCTGTTTTGCAGCAGCATGATGACGAGGTTCACCGGGGCTTCTACCGAAACGCTCACCACCCAGGCCGCCAGCACCGCCACGGCGCAGGCCAGCATGGCCTGGGCGGGGGGTTGGTCGGGCCGCGACACCGACAGCCCCAGCCCCACGCCCAGCCACAGATAACCCCAGCCAATCAGGCCAAAGGCCAGGGCGTGGCCCACCCCCAGGGTGGGCAGCAGCGCCAGCGTGGCCAACAGGTGGGACAACAACAGGCGGCGCACCAGCACGCGGGTTTTGCCGTCCACGGCTTCTTCGGCGCGCACCAGCGTAATGCGCAGCAGGCTCAGGTGGTTCTGCCGGGCGTCCTGGGCAAACGACAGGCTCACCAGCACCGCGCCGCCCAGCAGCAGCAGACCCAGATAACCTGCCGCCAGCGGCCCCGCCAGGGGATTGAGCCAGGCCGTGCCCGGCAGCAGGTTTTTCAGCGACAGCCCCACCATCACCCACACCAGGGCCACCGTGGCGCTCAGGCCCCACAGCACGCGCTGGCTGATGAGGCTCTTCACGCGCCATTCCAGCGCCAGCACCAGGTTGCCCGTGTCTGAAAAAAACCGCGAGGGGCGCGACTGGTGGGCCATGCCCCCGGTGGTGCGACTGGTTTCGCTGAGTTGGGCGTTGACACGCCACACCGCCAGCAGCAGAAAAACCCCCGCCAGCAAAACCGGCCCCGCGCCAAACCAGAACAGCATCAACGGCCAAGCCGCCGCCTGGGGCAGGGCGGGGCAGGTGTTCCCGCCCAGATGAAAACGCAACTGAGCCAGCGGCCCGCAGGCCATGGCCTGCCACATGGGCGGCGGTGTGCTGGGCGCGCCCAGGCCCAGGCGGCCCAGGTCGGCCACGCACCACAACATCAGCAGCAGGCCCAGCAGCGCGGCGGCGAACACCGGCGCGGCGGTGGCGCGGTTGCTGGCCCCTGTGGCGAAAAACTGGCACAGACAAAACGCCACCATGGCCCAGGCAAAAATCAGCAGCATCCAGCCCGTGATGGCGTTCATGCCCAGGCCTCCCGCCGCCGACACCATCATCCCCACCGGCAACAGGCCCAGCACCACCATCAGCGCCAGGCCGCCAAAGGCCAGCGTATTGCCCAGCAGGGCAGCCCCCGGTTTCAGCCCGGTGAGCAGCAGGGCCTCTTGCCGTGCGCCGGTGCTGAGGTTAAGCGTGCTGGCGGTGAGCAACCCCAGCACCAGACAAAACACAAAGGCTCCGCTGGCCCCCACCGCCAGTGCGCTGTTCATGGCCGCCGCCCCCGGCCCCCAGCGGGCAAACCAGAAGGGCATGAGAAACCAGAACGGCGCGGCGGGGGTTGTGGTGGCCACCAGCACCAGCAACAGCGTGCCCGGCCGTCGCCACAGACGTATGCCCTGGAGTTTCAGAAACGGCGTGATGGCCAGGGGGCGGAGCATGGAAACCCGAACAGCATAGTCAACCGCCTGAAACAAAAGGAGAGGGAAAAAAGGATTGGGGAATTTCATGAAATAAGATGCCGTCGTGTCATCGCGCTGGTTGCCCAAAGAAAAACTGGAGGATCTGGTGCAGGCGCTGGTGGGGGCGGGTTACCGGGTGATTGGCCCGGTGGTGGAAAATGGCGCGGTGGTCTACCGGCCCATTCACGACCTCAGCCATCACCCGGTGGGCGTGCGTGACGAACAGCACGGCGGGCGATATGTGCTGCATCAGGAAAACTCCGGACGGTATTTTGACTTCGTGGTGGGGCCGGACAGCCCCAAGCGGTTTTTCTTTTCACCCCGTCAGGAAATCATGCGGTTGCCCCTTGCCCCCTCGCCCGGCGCGCAGGCAAAAATGACGTTGGACCCGCCCCAGGCCCCCCTGGCGTTTTTCGGCATTCGCCCCTGCGAGCTGGCCGCCGTGGCGGTGCAGGACCGCGTGATGGGACAACACGACCCCCACTATGCCGCCCGGCGGGAGGAGGCTTTTTTTGTGGCGGTGCAGTGCGCCCGGCCCGGCGAGATGTGTTTCTGCGCCAGCATGGACACCGGCCCCGCCGCGCCCCCCTGGGCGGACCTCACCCTCACGGAACTGGACGAGGGCTTCGTGCTTTTGCCTGGCTCCGACGCCGGGCGCGGCGTGATGGACAGCCTGACCCTGAGCCACACCACGGCGGATCAGTTACACGCCGAGCGCGAGCTGGTGCAGCAGTCCGCCGCCAGCATGGGGCGCGTGCTGGACACCCGCGACCTGCCCGGCCTGTTGCTGGACAACCTCAATCACCCCCGCTGGCAGGTGGTGGGGGATCGGTGCCTGAGCTGCACCAACTGCACCATGGCCTGCCCCACCTGTTTTTGCTCGGCGGTGGAAGACACCACCGATCTGCTGATGGACGAAGCCGTGCGCACCCGCCGATGGGACAGTTGTTTTGCCGAGGGTTTTGGCCAGATGCACGGCGGCCAGCAACGGCCCCACACGGCCCATCGTTACCGCCAGTGGCTCACCCACAAGCTGGACAGTTGGCACGAGCAGTTTGGCGCGAGCGGCTGCGTGGGTTGCGGGCGGTGTGTCACCTGGTGCCCCGTGGGCATTGACCTGACCGAAGAAGTCGCCGCCATTCGTAACACAAAAGACGGTGCGCCGTGAACTTCGCCAACAACCACCCGCCTTCGCCGCTCACGCTGCTCGCGCCCCGCGCCGTGCCCGTGCTGGGGTTTGAAGAAGAAGGCGACGGCCTGTTCACCCTCACGCTGGACATGACCGCAGGCGCGCCGGATTACAGCTTTCAGCCCGGCCAGTTCAACATGCTTTATGCGCCGGGTGTGGGCGAGGCGGCCATTTCCATCGCCAGCGACCCGGCCCTGCCCACGGCGGTGCAACACACCATCGCCCGCGTGGGGCGCGTGACGGGTTGGCTCGCGGGTCTAAGACCCGGCGACACCGCCTGGGCGCGGGGGCCTTATGGCGGCGGGTGGCCCCTGGCGCAGGCGGTGGGCAAACACCTGCTGCTGGTGGGGGGCGGCGTGGGCATTCCACCCCTCATGGGTGTGGTGCATGCGGCTTTGAATCAGCCGGGGCGATTTGCCAGCGTGACACTGGTGGCGGCGGCGAAAACCATTGGCCGTCTGGTGTATCAACCGCTTTATGACACGCTGATTGCCCAGGGCGTGACCGTGCGCCGTGTGCTGGATTGCGCCCCCCCCGGCTGGCCCCACGGCGCGGGTCTGGCCACGGGTTATCTGGAGCCGCTTGTGGGCGCGCCCCGCGAAACCGTGGTGTTCACCTGCGGCCCCGAACCCATGATGACCGCCGTGGCGGCGGGCGCGCTGGCGCTGGGTGTGCCGCCGCCCCAGGTTTTTCTCAGCACCGAGCGCACCATGAACTGCGCCGTGGGGCTGTGTGGCCGCTGCCAGTTGGGGCCTCATTTCACGTGCCTGGATGGCCCCATTTATGCGTGGGAAACGTTGCGCCCGCTGATGGAGGTGGCGCATTTCTGAGAGCCTCCCCACACTCGCGGTGCACAAGTTCGCCAGTTGCGACGGCTGCCAGCTCAGCATTCTGGCGCTGGAAGACGAACTGCTCACCCTCACGCAAAAGGTGGACATCCAGCACTTTGCCGAAGCAAAGAGCGGCCTGAGCGACGGCCCCTTTGACGTGAGTCTGGTGGAAGGCTCCATCACCACGCCCCATGACGAAGAACGCATCCGGTGGGTGCGGCGGGTGTCGCGGCGTGTGGTGGCCATCGGAGCCTGCGCCACCACGGGGGGCATTCAGGCGTTGCGTAATTTTGCCGACGTGAAAGACTTTCTCGCCTGTGTTTATCCACAGCCCGAAATGCTGCAAACCCTGGCCCACAGCACGCCCATTTCGGCGCACATCCCAGTGGATTTTGAGTTGCAGGGCTGCCCCGTGAACAAGGAGCAACTCAAAGAGGTGATTCTGGCTTTTGCGGCAGAGCGCGCACCCCTCACCACGCCCCAGTCGGTGTGCCTGGAATGCAAGCAGCGGGGCGTGGCCTGCCTGATGGTGACCCGCAACACCCTGTGCCTGGGGCCGGTGACACACGGCGGCTGCGGGGCCATCTGCCCCGCTTATGGCCGGGGGTGTTACGGCTGTTTTGGCCCCAGCCAGCCCGCCAACACCAGCAGCTTTCTGCACTGGCTTGGGCAGCAGGGGCACGACACGTCGGCGCTCGCCCGCGCCTTTGCGCTCATTCACCCCGCCGCGCCGGTGAATGAAAAAACGGCGAAAATGGTAACCCGTCATGACTGAGCAGAACCGCGAACTGCACATTCACACCCTTACACGCGTCGAGGGCGAGGGTGCGCTGGACGTGGTGGTGCGGGGCGGTGAGGTAGAAACCCTCAACCTGCGCATTTATGAACCCCCCCGGTTTTTTGAGGCGTTTCTGCGGGGGCGGCATTTTTCGGAAGTGCCAGACATGGTGGCGCGCATCTGCGGCATCTGCCCCGTGGCTTATCAGATGAGCGCGGTGCATGCCCTGGAGAACGCCCTGGGGGTGGAACTGCCCGCGCCCCTGCGCCGCCTGCGGCGTCTTTTTTATTTCGGCGAGTGGAATTAAATTCACCCGCTGCACGAGTTTCTGCTGCACGGGCCGGACTTTCTCGGTTTTGAAAGCGGCATTGCCATGGCGCGCCAGCACCCGGACATCGTGCGCCTGGGCCTGCGCCTGAAAAAAATCGGCAACCGCCTGCTGGAGGTGCTGGGGGGCCGGGCGGTGCATCCCATTTCGCCCTGCGTGGGAGGTTTTCATGGCCTGCCGCCGACCGAGGAACTACACGCCCTGGAAGACGACCTGTCCTGGGGTGTCACGGCGGCGGCACAGGCCACCGCCTGGGCGGCGACACTCAAATACTCGACCTTTGAAAGCGACTACGAGTTTGTCTCGCTCAAGGGTGAGGGGGAGTATCCCTTCAACCACGGCGACATGGTGAGCAGCAGCGGCCTGCGTCTTGGCAACGGCGATTTTGACACCCACTTTGAAGAGTTCCAGTTGCCCCACAGCACGGCGCTGCACGCCCGGCGCAAGGGCGGGGGAAGTTATCTGGTAGGCCCCATGGCGCGGCTTTTTCACAACCACCAGCAGCTTTTGCCCGCCGCCCAAACGGCCATGACGGACGCCGGTTATGACCCCGCCACAGAGCGCAACCCCTACCGCAGCATCATCGCCCGCTGCATCGAAATGACGCAGGTTTTTGAAGACGCCCTGGGGCTGGTGCAGGAGGGGTTGGACGTGTCCGTGCCCCACGTGGCCGTCACGGTCAGAGCGGGCGAGGGGGCGGCCACCACCGAGGCCCCGCGGGGCATTTTGGTTCACCGCTACGCCGTGGATGAAAAGGGCCTGATTGAGAACGCCGTCATCACACCGCCCACCAGTCAGAACCAGGGCCAGATCGAGGCGGACCTGCGGTTGCTGGTGACGCGAAACCTGCACCTGCCCGATGAACAACTGGGCGCGCTGGCCGAGGGCTTCATCCGCAATTACGATCCCTGCATCTCCTGCGCGGCGCACTTTTTGAAACTCTCGGTGGCGCGGGGCTAAAGCCATGTCCACCAAAACAGAATCTGAGGCAAAACTGTTGTCGTTGCAGGTGGGCCGTGTGCGCCAGTTGGGGGCAGCGGACCTGCCCGGCCCAAAACCAAAACCGTTCCGCAGCGCCATTTTCAAAGAGCCGGTGGCGGGGCCTGTTTTTCTTTCCCGCACCGGTCTGGCGCAGGATGAACAGGCCACGCCCCTGGTGCATGGTGGGCCGGAGAAAGCCGCCCTGGCTTATTGCGGGGATCATTACGCCGAGTGGCGAAAACGGCCTGCGATGAAGGAAATCAGGGCGGGGGGATTTGGTGAAAACTTCACGCTGTCGGGCCTGGACGAAACGGGGGTGTGCATCGGCGACGTGTTTGAACTGGGGGGCGCGGTGGTGCAGGTGTCCCAGCCCCGCGACCCCTGCTGGAAACTGGCGGGGCGCTGGGGTGACAAGGGCTTGATTAAAGAGGTCATCCGCACGGGGCGGTCGGGCTGGTATTTTCGTGTGATGCAAGAGGGCGAAGTGCAGGCGGGCGACACGTTGAAACTCACCGAAAGGCCCTTTGCGCATTTCACCGTGTCCCGCGCCACGTTCATCAAACACCACCCACGGGACAACGCCGCCGAGACCCTCTCGCTGGCGGCCTGCCCGGCACTGGCGGGACTGTGGCGGGCGGGGTTGCTCAAGCGCCTGGCGATTGGCGCGATTGGCGAGGAGTGATCACGGCCCCGATTTGGCCTGTAACCGCCTTATGCCCCAAAAACTGCGCAGCACCCGCACCAGTTTGCCGCTGGGCCTGCGATGCACCAGCAGGCTCCACAACTCGCCCAGGGGCCGCCATGGGCGCAGCGCCCAACTCACCACAAAAAAACTGGTGAAGAAAAAAAACACCAGCGCCCGCAGGGCGCGTGTGGAAAACGCCGGGCAGAAAGTTTCCTGATGTCCCAGCGTGGCCCAGTTGAAAATGCGGGTGAGAAAATCGTCGTCCACCGTGATGCGCCCGCTCTGCTGCATCATGCGGAACTCGGTGCAGCCGGGCACGGGGGCAAAGGCGCTCACGTGGATTTCGTGCATGCCCATGGCGGCGTAGCGCATCACCTGCCCCCAGGTGCGCCACAGGCTTGCCCAGGTCTCCTGCGGAAACCCAATGATGAAAAATCCGAACAGGTGGAGGCCCGACCGCAGCACCGCACGGGCGCTCTGGCGCTGTTTTTGCAGGTTGAGCTGTTTGCCCACGCGCCCCAGCATGTCGGGGTCGCCCGACTCGATGGCGAAAGAAAGATGCGTGCATCCCGCCTGTTTCATGAGCGCCGCCAGTTCAGCGCTCATGTGTTCGCTGCGGGTGCCGGTGGGAATCTGCCACGTGAGACTCGCCTGTTTTTCAATGAGCGCGTGGCAGAAATCGTGCATCCACTCCCTGGACCCCAACATGGTGAGGTCGGTGAAGTGGAAGTCTGACACGCCGTAGCGGGCGTGGTGCTGAAGCATTTCCTGCACCACCCGCGCCGGGCTGCGGGCCACCCAGGGCGCGCCCCAACTGGCGGGGCTGGCGCAGAAGGTGCAGCGATAGGGGCACCCCCGGCTCGCCAGCATGGGCAGGTAAAACCCCTGGTCGCTGCCGTGGCCGGCCCGAAGCGAAAAATAACTGTCCATGGGCAGCAGCGACCAGTCGGCCTGGGGCAGGTCGTCCAGTTGGCGCAGGCGGGGGCGCGGGTTTTCTGCATGGACCACGCCAGCGGCGTCGCGCCACCACGTTCCCCGCACACCATGCAGGTTTAGGTGGCGGATGTTTTGTGTCTCAAGCCGGGCCAGCAGTTCGGTGAGGGTTTCTTCGCCTTCGCCCAGCACAATCACCTGGGCGGCGGACTGGGCGAAGACGGTTTCGGGCAGCGCCGAGGTGTGCTCGCCCCCCACCACAAAAACCGCCTGCGGCAACAGCGGCATCAGGTGCGCCAGCAGATCCCGCACCATGGGCCACGACGACGAGTACATGCACGACACCAGCACCACGTTGGTTTCAGGGTGAATGCGCCGGGCGGTGGCGGCAAAGTCCAGGCCCCGGAACCAGCCGCCGCCGTGGGGCCAGAGGTGGTCCGGCGCTTCGCCCACGGTGTCCACCACGCTCACGGTGTGGCCCTGCTGCTGCACCAGCGGGGCCAGCAGCGCGGCCCACAGGGGTGGCGACACAATGCCGCTGGCGATGTTGCGCCGGTGAGTGCGAAGCGGAGGATGAAGGAGAACCACGTTCATGCCGGTGCCCCAGGGGGGTGAACCTTTCATTTTGCGATGGTGGGCGCGGCGGGTGGGGCGAGTTTATTCAAAAAATATGACGTGGGTCATGTTGGGCGATCTAGAGCATTATCGAAGTAGATGTAGACCACCCGCCAATGGTGGCGACACCCGTGGCCAGAGGCCATGGATGGCCGATTCCGCCGCCGGTGAAGCACGGTGGGGGCTTGAAGAAAGGCTTGTCCCAACATAAATATTTGATCAATGCAACCTTTTTTGGGTCGGGCTGAGCCGTGCGGCGTTGTTTGCAAGGTTTCACGGATGAAACCGGCGAACCAGAAAATATAAGCAGGGCTGGCTATTTTTGCCCCGCAGCCAAGTGCCCTTTCTTGTCTTCATTTACTATGAATTTGCTCTATTCACCCGCCAGCCAGGGCAGGGCGGTTTCCAGCACCCACTGGGGATGCAGGATGGGCATGGAATGAAACCCGCCCTCAAGAATCTCCATTTGCGCGCCCGGCAGCAGCCGCAGATATTGCTCGGAGCTGGACACCGGCACAATGGTGTCGGCTGTGCCCTGCAGAATCAGCACGGGCTGTTGCACCTGCCTGGCCCAGTCCGCCCCGTTGCCAGAGGCCAGCACCGCCGAGGCGGCGCTCAAAAAGTTCGCCCCCTGCGCGCCAAATTCGGTGCGGCAGCGCCGCCGCGAAAAACGCCGCAGCCACTGCCAGCGGGTGAAGGGTTCGGGGATGTTGTCCTGCGAGAGCTTGAGCATGGTGAGCAGCCAGGCCGCCTGTGCCCAGGGGGTGTGCATCTGCCGGGCCATGAAAGCCAGCGCCCGCGACTGCGCCGGGCGGTGGGTGCTGGCTCCGGCGGGGGCCATCAGCACACCCCGCTGCACCAGATGCGGATAACGGGCCATCAGGCACAGGCTCACCAGACCCCCCATGCTGGCCCCCATCAGGTCCACCGGCTCACCGGCGATCTGCTCAATCACACCGGCGGCCACGTCGGCCATTGCTTCCACACTCACGGCCTGCACGTCGTGGGCGTGGGGGCCAAAACCGGGGTGGTCATAGGCCAGAAAACGCCGGTGTTGTCCCAGTGTGCTGAACAGGGGCTGGTATTCGTCTATGTCGCTGCCCAGGCCGTGGAGCACCAGCACGGGGGGCAGGTGCTGGCCGGGGCTGTTTTCGCCGCCCTGCACGCCCCACACCGTCTGGCCGCCAATGCGCCAGCACTGGCGGTGGATGTCTCGGTGCAACAGGTCTGGATGATGGGTAACCGTAAGGGGCATGGATGGACCTCCAAAAATGACTCGCAAGTCATTTTACGGATTTGAGGCGGGATGGCAAGCAGGGGGTGACCAGAGCCCCTTCAACAGGCGTAGCGGCGGTGTCCATTGCTGTCAGGTTTATTGGTAGCCCCGGCGTCCCGCCGGGAGAAAAAAAACGCCGAAGGCGTCACCAAACAGGGTTTTTTCAGGGAAGTATGAAGAGCAATCTGAATGGTGCGCGCCTTTGGCGCGGTTGATGCTCCCGGCGGGACGCCGGGGCTACTGCCGCCTTCACGGGAATGACGCCACCCTTCAAGTAACCCGAAGCAATGCCGCCCTGACCAAACCAGTGAACACTCCAAGCCACCTGCTTTGTTTTTCCTTACAATGCGCCGGTGTCGCGCTCAAGTTTTGGACAACACCTGATGGAGCTGAAAAACCAGGGCCGCCGCCTGCTGGTGCCCTTTGCCATGTTGTACGACGGCGGACCCGATGCCACGCGCCGTCAGATTCAGCTCATGACCGAGCAAGGGGCCGACGCCATTGAGGTGGGCATTCCCTATTCCGACCCGGTGGCCGACGGCCCCACCATCCAGGCCTCGGCGGCCCGCGCCTTTGACGCCGGTTTCACCCTGGCCAGGGGGCTGAAGCTCATTCACACCCTGAGCCGCGAAACCCCCGTGCCCCTGGTGGCCATGACCTATGTCAGCCCGCTTTATCGCCGGGGTGAGGAAAAGTTCCTGAAGGAGCTGAAGCAGTCGGGCATCGCCGCCACCATTGTGAGCGACCTGCCGGTGGAGCAAAGCCGCGACTATCGCCGCATCGCCCAAAAGCTGGACATGGGCACAATTTTTCTCACCACGCCCAACACCGACAAAAGCCGTCAGGCCCTGGTGGCCCGCCACAGCGACGGCTTTGTCTACGCCGTCTCCACCACCGGCATCACCGGCGCACGCAAAAATCTGGACCCCCGCCTGTTGCCCTTCCTGAAAAGCCTCAAGTCCCTCACCAAAACCCCCGTGCTGGTGGGGTTTGGCATCAGCAGCAAGGCCCACGCCAGTCTGCTGCGGCCCCATGCCGACGGCGTGATTGTCGCCAGCGCGCTCATCAATTTGCGTGAGAGCGAAAAAGACCAGCGCACCCTGCTCAGGGGCCTGCGCCAGGGCCTGGACGGAAAATGAACACACCCCTGGCGCTGCTGGGGCCCGCCGTGGGCGCGGCCAGAGCGTGTTTTGAAAACCAGCCCGCAGGCGCGGGGCCGGTGTTGTGGTTTGACGCCGCCCAGCCGCCGCCCCTCACCGGCGAACAACCGGCGTTGTGGTTTGTTGAGCCGCCGCTGATGGAAACCGCCGAAATCTTTTTTGGTTTTCTGCGCTGGTGGGAAAACCTGCTGGCCACGGCGGCGGAACAGGCCGCGCCCTGGCGCGTGGTGCTGCTTTCCAGTGCCGAGGTTTATGGTCAGGCGGTGCGCCAGCCGGTGCTGGTGGCGGACCCCCTGACGCCAGACACGCCGCTGGGGGCGCGGGCCTTGATGGCCGAAGCCCCGCTGCTGGCGGCGCTGAATGTTGGCTCAGTGGCGGGGGCGGTGCTGCGGGTGGGTGAAGTCGCTGGTGAAGCGGCCCCGGCCTTCAGCGGCTTTCGTGCCTTGGCAGCGGGTGAGGGGCCGCTGCGGTTGCCCCCCGCCGAAACCCCGGTGTGTGTGGCCGCTTCGGCCCATTTATTGCACAGTGTGAAGGGGCTGCTTTTTCCCGCATCTGGCCCCGCCCCCGCGCCCTGGGTGGTGTATCAGTTGGGGGGCGCGCCCCGGCCCCTGGGTCTGGTGATGGACGACTGGCAGCGGCATCCCCATCATCCGCTGGCGCGTGAGGTGATTTTTGAAAACGGCGAAACCGCTTCCCTGCTGTGGACCCGTGTGCTGGACACCGCCGCCCTTCAGGCCCACCTGGGCCACACGGCCCAGTCCATGGCCCTGGGTGAGGACGTGTTCTGGACGGTGGGGTAAGAGCAGGAAGTTGGAAGCTGGAAAGAAAAGGCCCGCCCTTTCCCCTCTCCCGTGCCTTGCATGGGAGAGGGCAGACTGGGGCGGAGCGAAGGCGAAGCCCCAGGCGGGTAATGGGCGTGGGCGGTCTTTTGGGATTGCGGCAGCATATTGATGCTGCCGGGCGCGCCCAGCGGCGCGACAGCGCCGGGCGATGAAGAAAAACCAAATAAGGTTTTTGATCTTTTTTTATGCCCGGCGCTGCCGCGCCCCCGCCATCCGTTCTCCATTCTGTCTGGCCGACTGTTGCCGAAACCAGCGCGGCGGACCATCCGACCTCCCCCCAAACCCCCCAAAGGGGGGTTCAAGGTGGGGGCCTGCGGCCCCGGCTTTTTGCCTACCCCTCACCCGGCGCTCCGCGCCACCCTCTCCCCGTAAAGGGGAGAGG